>CANGMW010000116.1 GCA_947454695.1 Comamonadaceae bacterium
AACGTGTGACCGAGATGCAAGCCCGGGCGCAGGACGTGAAGGCTTATATCGCCCGCCATTGCGACTAAGGCGACTGAGCCGACTGATCCCCATGAACACCCCGCGCGCGCCACTTAAATCCCTCGATGACGCCCTGATCGAACTGCTGGCCCAAGCACAGGTGCTGGCGCAGACCGAGCTGGTGTCCACCTTTGACGGCCAAGGTCGCGTGCTCAGCGCCGATCTGGTCTCAGCCCTGCATGTGCCGCCGCAAGACAACAGCTCGATGGACGGCTACGCCGTGCGTTGTGCCGATTTGGATGGGGCCGATCAGGCCTTGCCCGTCTCGCAGCGCATTCCCGCCGGTGCAGCGGGTGCGCCCTTGTTGCCGGGTACGGTGGCGCGCATCTTCACCGGCGCGCCGGTGCCTGCGGGGGCCGATGCCATCGTCATGCAGGAAGACTGCGAGCCCGTGCCCGACAGCGCCGGCCAGGGCCTGGGTCAAGTGCGCGTCAAGTCCACACCGGCGATGGGTCAGTGGATTCGCCGCGCCGGCGAAGATGTGAGCCGGGGCGCTGTGGTGCTGGCCTGCGGTGAGCGACTTACACCGGCCTCGCTGGGACTGGCCGCCAGCATCGGCATGAGCGCGTTGCCGGTGGTACGCCGCCCGCGTGTGGCCCTGTTCTCCACGGGTGACGAACTGGTCATGCCCGGTGACATCGCGCCCGAGCAGATGCCAGCCGGCGCCATCTACAACTCGAATCGTTTTTTCTTGCGCAGCCTCTTGCAAGGGCTGGGTTGTGAGGTGACGGACTTCGGCATCGTGCCCGACCGGCGCGAGGCGACGCTGGACGCGCTGCGCCAAGCCTCTGCGCAGCACGACCTGATCCTCACCAGCGGCGGTGTCTCGGTGGGTGAGGAAGACCACATCAAACCGGCCGTGCAGGCGCTGGGCGAGCTCGACCTTTGGCAAATTGCCATCAAGCCGGGCAAGCCTTTTGCCTACGGCAAAATCCACCGCACTGCCAGCGCGACGCTGGCGGGCACGGCCTGCCACTTCATCGGGCTGCCGGGCAACCCGGTGTCGAGCTTCATCACCTTCCTGGTGCTGGTGCGTCCCTTCCTGCTCAAGCTGCAGGGCGCCACGCAGTGCATGCCGGTGAGCATGGCCATGCCGGCCCACTTTGCCTGGCCGCGCGCGGACAAGCGTCGCGAGTTCCTGCGTGTACGCCGCAATGCGGCGGGCGGCTTGGACCTGTTCCCCAACCAGAGCTCCGGCGTGCTGACCTCGGCGGTGTGGGGCGATGGCGTGGTGGACAACCCGCCTGGCCAAACCATTGCACCGGGCGATGTGGTGCAGTTCATCTCGTTTTCGGAGCTGATGGCATGAAGGTCAACATCAAGTACTTTGCTTCTATCCGGGAGGCTTTGGGGCAGGGCAGTGAACTGTTCGACACCCAAGCCCGCACCTTGGGTGGCTTGCGGGATGAACTGATCGCCCGAGGCGGCGCGTATGCCCACAGCCTGGCGCGCGAGCGTGCCGTGCGCGTGGCGCTCAACCAAGTCATGAGCCAGGAGAGTGCAGAACTCTCAGAGAACAGTGAAGTGGCCTTTTTCCCGCCGGTGACGGGCGGCTAAGAGCATGAGCACGCGCGTGTCGATCCAGACGCAGGACTTTGACCTCAGCGCCGAAGTGGCTACTTTGCGTGCCGGCGACAAACGGGTGGGCGCGGTCTGCAGCTTTGTCGGCACGGTACGGGACCGCAACGACGGCGATGCGGTGAGCACGCTGGAGTTGGAACATTACCCCGGCATGACCGAGAAGGCGATTGAGGGCATGATCGACGAGGCCTTGGCCCGCTTTAACCTGTATGCCGCGCGGGTGATCCACCGGGTGGGCTTGCTGCAGCCGCTGGATCAGATCGTGCTGGTGGTGGTCACGTCCGCGCACCGCGGGGAGAGTTTCCAAGCCTGTGAATTTCTCATGGACTACCTCAAAACCCAGGCACCGTTCTGGAAAAAAGAACAGACGCCGGCCGGCGCCCGCTGGGTGGATGCCCGGGTCAGCGATGACGCGGCTCTGGCCAAATGGGGCATTGCCTCGGGTAACTCCAGTCAGTGATGCGCTGATCGAGGGCAGCGGACCTTGACGCTGATGCTTGATGCAAATCAGCTCGCGTGGCCGGCCTTCTCTTGAAAACCCCCGCTTGACCCCCATGCTGGGGTTAACCGGAGAATTTCATGCGAAGCGACAAACTCACCACCAAATTTCAAGAAGCGCTGGGCGAAGCCCAGTCCCTGGCCTTGGGCCACGACAACGCCTACATTGAGCCGGCGCACGTGCTGGCGGCCATGATTCGCCAAGAGGACGGCCCGCAAGCACTGCTTCAGCGCGCCGGCGTGAATGTGCCGGGTCTGCTGGCTGCAGCCGAAACCGCCATCAAAAAGTTGCCCCAAGTTGAAGGCCAGGAACAAGTTCAAGTCGGGCGTGACACGGTTTCCCTCCTCCAAGCGGCAGAAAAAGAATCCATCAAGCGGGGCGACCAGTTCGTTGCCAGCGAACTCTTTTTGCTGGCGGTGGCCGACAGCAAGGCCGATGTGGGCAAATGGGCGCGTGAAAACGGCCTGACCCGCAAATCGATGGAAAGCGCTATTCAAGCGGTGCGGGGTGGCCAAAGCGTCAACTCAGCCGAGTCCGAGGGGCAACGCGAAGCGCTCAAAAAATACTGCACGGACCTCACCGAGCGTGCGCGTCTGGGCAAGCTTGACCCCGTGATCGGTCGCGATGATGAGATCCGGCGTGCCATCCAAGTCTTGCAACGTCGCACCAAAAACAACCCGGTGCTCATTGGCGAGCCCGGCGTGGGCAAGACTGCGATTGTCGAAGGTTTGGCCCAGCGCATCGTGGCCGGTGAGGTGCCGGATTCACTCAAGGGCAAGCGGGTCTTGTCGCTGGACATGGCCTCCTTGTTGGCGGGTGCCAAATTTCGCGGCGAGTTTGAAGAGCGCCTGAAAACCGTGCTCAACGAGCTGGCCAAAGACGAAGGTCAGACGATCGTGTTCATTGACGAGCTGCACACCATGGTGGGTGCCGGCAAAGCCGAAGGCGCGATGGATGCGGGCAATATGCTCAAGCCCGCCTTGGCGCGCGGTGAGTTGCACTGCGTGGGTGCCACCACGCTGGACGAGTACCGCAAGTACATCGAAAAAGATGCTGCGCTGGAACGCCGTTTCCAGAAAATTCTGGTGGGCGAGCCCACGGTCGAGGCCACCATTGCCATTCTGCGCGGCCTCAAAGAACGCTACCAGGTGCACCATGGCGTGGACATCACTGACCCGGCCATCGTGGCTGCGGCCGAGCTCTCCAACCGCTACATCACGGACCGCTTCCTGCCCGACAAGGCGATTGACCTGATCGACGAAGCCGCGGCCAAGATCAAGATCGAACTCGACTCCAAGCCCGAGGTGATGGACAAGCTTGACCGCCGGCTCATCCAGCTGCAAATCGAACGCGAGGCGGTGAAGAAGGAAAAGGACGAGGCCTCGCACAAGCGCTTTGAGCTGATCAACGAAGAGATCGCCAAACTGCAAAAAGAAATCGCCGATCTGGACGAGATCTGGAAAGCCGAGAAAGCCACGGCGCAGGGCAGTGCGCAGGTGCGCGAAGAAATCGACAAGCTCAAAACGCAAATCGTGGAGCTGACCCGCAAGGGCGATCTGGCCAAGGTGTCCGAGTTGCAATACGGCCGCCTGCCCGAGCTGGAAAAACGCCTCAAAGAAGCACAGGACAAAGAAACCGGCAAGGCCCAGAGTGCCGGCCCGCAGCTCTTGCGCACCCAAGTGGGTGCCGAGGAAATTGCCGAGGTGGTGAGCCGTGCCACCGGCATCCCAGTGTCCAAGATGATGCAGGGCGAGAAAGACAAGCTGCTGCAGATGGAATCGCGCCTGCACGACCGCGTGGTGGGTCAGGACGAAGCGATCGCTGCCGTGGCCAATGCCATTCGCCGTTCGCGCTCGGGCCTCTCCGACCCGAATCGGCCCACCGGCTCTTTTCTGTTCCTGGGCCCCACCGGCGTGGGCAAAACCGAGCTGTGCAAAGCGCTGGCCGGCTTCCTGTTTGACAGCGAAGAGCACCTGATCCGCGTGGACATGAGCGAGTTTATGGAAAAACATTCCGTGGCCCGCCTGATCGGCGCGCCGCCGGGCTATGTGGGTTACGAGGAGGGCGGCTACCTGACCGAGGCGGTGCGTCGCAAGCCTTACAGCGTGCTCTTGCTCGACGAGGTGGAGAAGGCCCACCCGGACGTGTTCAATGTGCTGCTGCAGGTGCTGGACGATGGCCGCTTGACTGACGGGCAGGGCCGCACGGTGGACTTCAAGAATACCGTCATCGTCATGACCAGCAACATCGGTTCACCCATCATCCAGGCCATGGTGGGCAAGCCAGGCGAAGAGGTGAAGGACGCGGTGATGGAGGAGTTGAAGAACTATTTCCGACCCGAGTTCCTCAACCGCATTGACGAAACCGTGGTGTTCCATGCGCTCGACGCCAAAAACATTGAGTCGATTGCGCGCATTCAACTGCAAGTTCTGCTGCAACGCCTGCAAAAGATGGACCTGACCATGCAGGTGTCCGAAGCGGCGATCGCCGAGTTGGCCAAGGTCGGTTTTGATCCGGTGTTTGGTGCCCGTCCGCTCAAACGGGCGATCCAGCAACGGATTGAGAACCCCTTGTCCAAGCTCTTGCTCGAGGGCAAGTTCCCGCCCAAGAGCGTGATCGCGGTGGGCGTGGACCCGATCCGTGCACCCGGGCAGTTTGGCTTTGCTTTGGCGTAACACCGGGCATTAGCCAACAGCCACTGTGTTGAGCGCGGTCACGTGACTGGCGATAATTCGCGCATGACCACGTTCATCTACACCCACGACGCTTGTTTTAACCACCAGCCAGGACCTCACCACCCGGAGTCGCCCGAGCGGCTTGAGGCGGTTCTGCAAGCACTGCAAACACCCGCGTTCGACAACGCCGTCTGGCGTGAGGCGCCATTGGGATCGTTCGAGCAGGTCGAACTCGTGCACACGCCGGACTATGTGCAGGCGGTGCAGGACAAATCGCCCACCGAAGGTTATCGCGCGTTGGATGGGGGCGATACCATTTTGTCGCCTGGCAGTTTGGAGGCGGTGATGCGCTGCGTGGGCGCGGCCTGCGCCGGCGTGGATGATGTGGTGGCCGCGCGCGCGCGCAATGTGTTTTGCGCCACCCGCCCCTGCGGTCACCATGCCGAGGCCGATCAGGCCATGGGCTTTTGCGTGTTCAACCAAGCGGCGATTGCGGCCCTGCATGCCCGCGTCGCCCATGGCATCGAACGGGTGGCGGTGTTGGACTTCGATGTCCACCACGGCAATGGCACGCAGAACTCTTTCTACAACGATCCCAATTTGTTCTATGGCTCTTGCCACCAGTCACCGTTCTACCCCGGCACCGGCCAGTGGCAGGAAACAGGCGTGGCCGACAACATCCTCAATATTCCCCTGAGCCGGGGTGCAGGTTCTTCCTCATTCCGTGCAGCCATGGACCAGGAGATGTTGCCAGCCTTGCGCCGCTTTGCACCGCAGTTGCTGATCATCTCCGCCGGCTTTGATGCGCACCACCTCGACCCCTTGGGTGGATTGAAGTTTACTGACGAGGATTACTACTGGATCACCGCTGAGCTGATGAAAGTCGCGGATGAATCGGCGCAAGGCCGCGTGGTCTCGGTACTGGAAGGCGGCTACAGCCTGCAAGGCTTGGCCAGCGGGACCGCCGCGCATGTGCGCGCTCTGATGGGGCTGTGAGCGGTCAAGGCCCGCTCAAGCAAGGCGGCGCATTCCCGTTTACGATCGACGGATGAACACCGCCACCCTCACGCCTGACGCGCCAGAACTCGTTGCGCTCAAACAAGACGCCAAGGTCATTGGCCTGGTCGGTTTGGCACATGCCAGCTCGCACTTTGCCCACTTGCTCTTGCCCTTGATGTTTCCGGTCTTCATTCGGGAATTCGGCTTCAGTTATTCCGAACTGGGGTTTTTGATGTCGGTGTTTTTTGTGGTCTCCGGCATCGGTCAGGCCAGTGCGGGTTTTGTGGTCGACCGCTTTGGCGCACGCCCCGTGCTTTTTGCTTCCCTCCTGCTGTTTGTTTTGGCCTGTGTGCTGGCTTCGCTGGTGACCGGCTACACGGGCTTGCTGGCGGTGGCCGCGCTGGCCGGCTTGGGCAATGCGCCGTTTCACCCGGTGGACTTCACCATACTGAACCAGCGGGTGTCAGCACCGCGCCTGGGTCATGCCTTCAGCGCGCACGGCCTTACCGGTAATTTGGGCTGGGCCGCGGCACCCGTGTTTTTGGTCGGGATCACGACGCTGCTGTCCTGGCGCACTGCCTATCTGGCGGCAGCGGTCATGTACGCCGTAATTTTGCTGCTGCTGCTTGTCCAGAGGGATCAATTGCGCACCGAGGTACTGGTGCGCGCGGCAGACCAGCCCAAAGGACAAGACATGGCCTTCTTGCGCATGCCGGTCGTGTGGTGGTGTTTTGCGTTTTTCATGTTGTCCACGATGACCCTGGCCCTGGTTCAAAACTACGCGGTGTCCTTGCTCAAGGCATTGCATGGCGTGAGTTACGAGATGGCCACGCTCACCCTCACAGGCTACATGCTGTGCGCGGCGGTGGGCATTTTTGTCGGGGGTTTTGTGGCGGCACGCCAGGCCAACAGCGACCGGGTGGTCGCGGCTTGCATGGCCGCCGGGGCGGTGTTGCTGGCGCTGTGCGCCACCGGCTGGCTGGGTGCCACCGGCACCATGGTGGCGCTGGCCAGCACCGGATTTGCCATAGGCATAGGCGGTCCTTCTCGCGACATGATGGTCAAAAAAGCCACACCCAAAGGTGCTACCGGACGCGTGTATGGCACGGTGTATTCTGGCTTCGATGTGGGCTTTGCCATCTCGCCCTTGCTCTTTGGCGCTCTGATGGACCGCGGCTGGTTCAGCAGCACGTTTTACGTGGCCGCCACGGTGCTGTTGCTCAGTGTGTTCACGGCCTTGGGGGTAGGGCGGCGCATCCACCGCTAACTGTCGCGTCTCTTCGCGGCACAATGTCGGGCATGACAACTCAAATTGCAGGCCATCTTCTCGTTGAATGCCTTGTGGCCCAAGGCGTGACCCATGCGTTCGGTGTACCGGGTGAAAGCTATCTGGCAGTGCTGGATGGCTTTCATGCCTACCGCGACCACATTCAATTCATCATCAACCGTCAAGAAGGCGGCGCCGCTTACATGGCCGACGCGCACGGCCGGCTGACCGGCCGACCCGGGGTGTGCTTTGTCACCCGCGCGCCCGGTGCCACCAATGCCTCGGTGGGCATTCATACCGCGTTTCAGGACTCCACCCCCCTGGTCTTGTTTGTGGGCGATGTCGCCAGTGACACGCGCGACCGCGAGGCGTTTCAGGAACTGGACTACGGCGCTTTCTTTGGCCCGAGCACGCGCGGCATGGCCAAGCGGGTGGAGCGCATTGACGACGCGCGTCGCATCCCCGAGTACGTGGCCCGCGCGTTTGCCACGGCCATGAATGGCCGGCCTGGCCCGGTGGTGTTGGTCTTGCCCGAAGACATGCTCACGCAGGCAGTGCACGAGCGGCCTATGCCCCGCGTAGAACCCGCTCAGGCTTGGAGCGACCCGGGCGCCTTGCGCACCCTGCGCGAGATGCTGCTCAAGGCCCAGCGCCCGATGGTCATTGCCGGCGGCGGGGGCTGGACGCCCCAGGCCGCGCAGGCCTTGCAGCGTTTTGCCGAGAACTGGAAGCTGCCAGTGGGTAACGCGTTTCGCTTTCAAGACACCTTTGACAACCACCACCCGCTTTACGCCGGCGATGTGGGCATCGGCATCAACCCCTTGCTGGCCCAGCGGATTCAGCAAAGCGATCTGATCATTGCCCTGGGTACCCGCTTGGGCGAGATGACCAGCAGCGGCTACACCCTGTTCAA
>CANGMW010000117.1 GCA_947454695.1 Comamonadaceae bacterium
ATGAAGTGTTTGCCCTGCTGCGTCGCATGCACAGCGAGCGCGGGATTTCTTTTGTGCTGGTCACGCATGACCCGCGCTTGGCGGCGCGTTGCGACCGCACGGTAGAACTCATCGACGGCCAGATTGCGCTGCCCTCGGACAGGCTTTGAGTTAACTCGTTCGTCTGCTTGATGGGGAAGACACACCCGCTAGGCCGAGCTCAAATCTCCGTTCGCCCTGAGCCTGTCGAAGGGCTTCGACGAGCTCAGCCCGAACGGATGTGGCTCAGCCCGAACGGGAAAAGCTCAGCCTGGACGGGTTATTGAGCTCAGCCCGAACGGGTATTTAGGCGCAGTCCCAGCAAGCCCTGTTCAATCGGTCTTCGAAACACCCAACAGCACATGGCGCATGATCAGCACCTGCGCCATGTAGTAGGTCGACAAAATCCACAAGCTCGCCGTCGGCAGCGGTTGCATGAATTTGTTGATCGCCAGCAAGCTGTCGCTCAGCATGAAAAAGCAAGCGCCCCAGGCCACAAAGCGACTGGCCGCATCGGCGCGCACCCCGGCGCGACCGATCGCTTGCGCCGCCATCAAAGCAATCACCACCACATAGGCCATCACCGCACCCGTCAAGACGGGCCCCGGCAAACCTGTCCACAGTATGGCCACCATCAGTGCGCCAACAGCCAATGTGCAGGCCAAAGCGCCACGGCTGGGAAACCACTTGCCCCCGGGCGTGCTGCGTTGGAGCAGCACGATGTAGGCCAAATGCGCTGACAAAAACGCCACCAGGCCGGCGATGAAATGGTTGCCCGGCAGCATGAGCAACACGTCACCGATCAGGGACGCCAGCAAGGCCACCCCCAACAACACTTTGAGAAAAACAGGTGCTTTGGTGGCGACGGGTGCGCTGGCTACCCAAGCCAAAGCCAGCACCATGGTCAGCGGCTTGAACACCATGTGCAGCGCGCCCAAGCCCAGCGCACCACTGGTCGTGGCCAAGGCCGCGCTGTTGATCATGAAAAGTTCCAGCGGCTGCAGCCGGCCTTGCAGCAAAGCGCCGGTGGTCCACAAACCCGCGCTCAGCGCACACAGCCACACCAGGTTGGTCATGAAAGGCAGGCTATCGGTTTCCCACAAAAACACCGCCACACCGCCCAGCAAGAGCGCAAAGTGGGCGGCACCCAGCAGCTTCACCCCGCGGCTCACCTGCGGCGCAAACTGGCGCACCTGCGTGATGGAGAAGGGCGGTTTAGGAAAACGCGCCGCCACATCGTCAGGCCGCCAGCCCGGTGTCTTGAACCACACGCGCAGCTTGTCGCCCCAGTGGCGGGTGTGCCAGCTGTCGCGCAGCAACTGCCAGTACACCTCGGCGTTGGCCCACAGCGGGTCCCAGCTGTGCAGCGCGTCGCGCGTGCCATAGACGCAGCGCACGTCTTCTTCGCGAAAGCTGCCGAACAGGCGATCCCACAGAATCAGGATGCCGCCGTAATTGCGGTCCAGGTGCCCGTCATTGAGCGCGTGGTGCACGCGGTGGTTCGACGGGCTGCAAAACCAGCGGTCAAACCAGCCGAGCTTGCCGATGTGCTCGGTGTGCACCCAGTACTGGTAGAGCAAATCGACCAGCGCCACGATGCCAAACACCAGCGGCGGCACACCGGCCAGCGCCATGGGCAGGTAAAAAATCCAGCCCAACAAGGCTCCGCTGCTGGTCTGTCGCAGGGCGGTGGACAGGTTGTAAGACTGGCTTTGGTGGTGCACCACATGCGCGGCCCAGAACACCGCACTCTCGTGCCCGGCGCGGTGCAGCCAGTAGTAGCAAAAATCGTAGAACACCAGCGCAATCAGCGCGCCATACCAGGTGGTCCAGAACGCCTCGTTGTGCCACAGGGCCACCACGCTGTAGACCGCGGTGTAAATACCCAGACGCAGCAGCCGGGTGAGCACCGCGCTGATCTGGCTGAGCATGCCCAGGCTGATGCTGTTGATCGCGTCGTCAAGCTGGTAGGTGTTGCGCCCGCGCGCGTAACCCCAGGCCCATTCGATGGCAATCATCGCAAAAAATACCGGCGTGGCCAGCACAATGATCTGACTGGGACTCATGTCAAACACCCTCTCGCATCCACGTTGAACAATGACTCGACCACCCCCTGACTCAGCCCCCCGCGCACGCCCACCAGCTGCGCATGCAGGTTGACGGTCGGGTCGCAATGGCCGGGCACCAGCCACAGGGTGTCGCCCAAGGCGGGCAGTGTCTCGCCCCGCAAAATACCATGCTCGTCGCCACCGTTGCCATAGTGCAAATCCCTAGCCCACACCGTGGGCAGGCCCGAATCGATGGCGTGGCTTTTATGGCCGGCATCGCACACCGCATGGGTGGCGCTCACGCTCATCACCTGGGTTTTGATGAACAGGGCATGCTCGAACTCCGGCTGATCCGGCGCGGGCATGTTCTGCGCGTAGTCGGCGTCCATGAAGAGGTAAGAGCCGGCCTGCAATTCGCCATACACGCCACTGGCGGCTTCCAGTGCAAACGTGCCGGTGCCCGCGCCGGTGATGAGCGCAGCGGGCAGCCCGGCCTGTTCCAGCGCGGCACGTGCGGCCTTGACCCTTGCCAGCACCTGATCGAACGCGGCTTGCCGCTCGGCGGGTGTGCGGCCGTGTTGGGCGCGGCCATGGTAGGCCTGTAGCCCGGCAAAGCGCAGGCCGCTGTGTTGTGCCAGTGCACGGGCCAGGGCCACCACCGCATCGGCACTGCCCACGCCGCAGCGGCCATGGCCCACATCAAGCTCGATGAACACATCGATGACAGACGCCGTGTTCAGGCTTTGGCACGCCTCGGCCAGCGCTTGTACGCCCGGCAGGCTGTCCACCGCAATGGCCAGGCGGCCACCTTGTGAATGCAAAGCGTGCGCGAGTGCAGCCACCTGCTGCAGCTTGTGCGGGGCGATCACCTCGTTGCTGATGTAAATGTCGTTCACGCCAGCGGCGGCCAGTGCGAGCGCCTCAGACGTTTTTTGCACACACACGCCCACCGCACCGGCCTGCATTTGCTTCAAGGCCAGCGCGGCGCTCTTGTGCATCTTGGCGTGGGGGCGCAGGCGCACGCCGTGGCGGCGCGCAAATTCGGCCATGCGCGCGAGGTTGCGTTCCATCGCGTCCAGGTCCAGCACCAGCGCCGGCGTGTCGACGGCGGACACGCTCTGGCCGATCAAGCCGATCAAGCCGATCAGGCCGGGTTCAACGTTCGGTGATTTCATCCAACGAGGACTCATCCAGGTGCGAGGTATCGGCCCAGCCCACCAGGGAGAGGCCTTGTGGCGTCCACAGCAGGCGGTTGACCGCGGTGTTGGTCAGCTCCCAGGTGCGCGGGGCTTGCAGGCTCTGGCCGGTGGCCAGGCGGTAGAGCTGGTCCATCACGCCGCCGTGCGCAACCAGCACGATCTGCTGGCCCGGGTGTTGGGACGCCAGGGCATGCAGGGTGTGCGAGACGCGCTCTTGCACCTGGGTGAGCGACTCGCCACCGCTGGGGGCCCAGTGCGGATCGCGCTGTCGCCACAGCTCGGCATCTGTGGGAAACAGTGTTTCCAACTCGCCGTAAATCTGGCCTTCAAAGCTGCCAAAGCCGCGTTCGCGCAATCCGGTGTGGGCTTGCAGCGGCGCGCCGGTGGCCTCGGCAATGGCGCGTGCCGTCTCCAAGGCGCGCAGCAAGTCGCTGCTGTAAATCGCGTCGATCGGATCGCCCTGCGCCAGCACGCGGGCCAGCCGCTTTGCTTGCCATTGACCCGTCTCGTTGAGCGGGATGTCCAGATGGCCCTGAATGCGGGTGTCCACATTCCAGGCGGTTTCGCCGTGGCGAATCGCCAAAATTCTTGTTGCGTCCATGGTGTGTAGGCAGTCAGTTCACTTGGATGACCTGAATCGACGGCAAGCTGCCCACCGGTTCGGCAAAAGTCTCTTCGTCAAACGCTTTGTCGCCGTCGTCGCTGGCCACGCCGGTGGCTTTCAGTCCTTCAAAGTCATACTGAGCGCGGTCCATCAGGTGCGAGGGCACCACGTTGGACAAGGCGCTGAACATGCTCTCGATGCGGCCGGGGAATTTTTTCTCCCACTCGCGCAGCATATTGCCCACCTGTTTGCGCTGCAGGTTTTCCTGGCTGCCGCACAGCGTGCAGGGGATGATGGGGAAGGCGCGGTGCTCGGCCCAGCGCACCAGGTCTTTCTCGGCCACCTGGGCCATGGGGCGGATGACGATGTGGCGGCCGTCGTCGCTTACCAGCTTCGGGGGCATGCCTTTGAGCTTGCCGCCAAAAAACATGTTGAGGAAAAAGGTCTGCAGCATGTCGTCGCGGTGGTGGCCCAGCGCGATCTTGGTGGCGCCGAGTTCATCGGCCACACGGTACAGAATGCCGCGGCGCAAACGGCTGCACAGGCTGCACAGGGTCTTGCCTTCCGGGATGACACGCTTGACGATGGAGTAGGTGTCCTGGTTCTCGATGTGAAAGGGCACACCCACGGTCTTGAGGTACTCGGGCAGCACATGCTCCGGAAAGCCCGGTTGCTTCTGGTCCAGGTTGACGGCGATCAGCTCAAAGTTCACCGGCGCACGCGCCTGCAGCTTGAGCAGGATGTCCAGCATGGCATAGCTGTCCTTGCCGCCGGACACGCACACCATCACCTTGTCGCCCTCTTCAATCATGTTGAAGTCCACAATGGCCTGGCCGACCTGGCGGCACAGGCGCTTTTCCAGCTTGTGGGTCTCGCGCTCGATCTTGGCGGCTTTGCCGAAGGTGTCGGTCTCGGCGTCAATCCAGGTCGTGTTCATGGTGTGGGCTCGGGCAGGGTCAAACTTACGGTGGTGGCTGGCCATTAAATTCAAGGGCTAGGGCGTGCGGGAGGATGCGACACAGGGTAGGGCGATATTCCCACGATAGCCGCTATTTTGCCGTAGAGAGCTGCCATTCAAAATTGGCTATGCGCGTGCCGAAGGCGTGGGAGTCTGTATGACTGCAGAAGGGTAGGTGGCTTGATGCGACGGAAAAACTGCAGGAGGCACAAACGCTGTAATTCGGTGAGCCAGTGGCAGTCCGCTCAACGTCTGAATTTACCGGCCTGCGCGACCTTTCGTGATTGCCAGATGGAGTGATGGGTTGGGCCTCATAGCGATTGCATATTAAAAAAATTGATCTGATTCTCTCCAACTGGAACACAGTCACCAAGCTGAACGTCGAACCCTTGCCCTTTTATTGTTGTTCCAAGCGTACGCAAGTAAGCGTCATTTGCTTGGAATGTACCGAGCCGAAGAATCTGCCGACCCAAACCGGTGAGTTGATAGATCTGAATTTTGAGAGTCTTGACAGGGTCAGCGTGAGTAACTAGCAAGATTCGCCCGTATGAGACCAATGCTTGCTGGAAGCGATCTGGCAATTGCGACGGCCAAGTAATTTCAAGCCCCAAAGCCTCAGCGCCGGACACAATCCCGAGTTCTTGCAGAACTAGCAGCAATGAGAAGGTGACACCTGCGGACTCGAGTAGCGCTTTTGCGTCGCGAAAGATTACGTCGTTCACCACAAATGGCGACACCTTTTCGATGGCCTTTGCTTCGTCCTGAGAAAGGTTCCGCAGAAACTCGAGTGTTCGTAGTGAATAGCGGCCTGGGTTCTTCACTTCGCCAGCAAGAACTTTACCCCACAGTGTTTGGAGATCTTCAGACGACACGCCTGCAGCGCATTCGCGCCACCGAAGTAACCAGTCGTCGGATGGTTGTCTCTCAGTCGGCTCCTGTGAGTCTTGTGCCAGTTCTTTCTCGGCATGAAGGACTGCCTTGGATATGCTGATTTCTCGACGAATTGATTCAGCGCGGACATTACGGTCTGCAACCTCTGCGATATGCGGGAGTAGCGCAGGGTGGGAATTTTGTTCGGAAAGTAGAAATACCCCCTCTCCTGTCCGTTGCTTGATAAGCTTTCCATCAGGAAGTAATAGCTTTTGACCGGAAAGAATTGCCTTGGCATCAACCTCAGCCTGTGCGAGCACCAGCAGTTCATCTCGCCGAACGTTAATCGCAGCATGCCCCTCTCTCCGAATTTGCCACGGTTTGAGTAATGATCCAATCCCTTTATCGGCAATCGTATCCCACAGCTTAATAAGCAGCTTTTCACCAGGTATGTCCATACCTCAATCCTTAGAAGAAAATTATGATTCCAAGCGTAATGTAGGTCACACAAGCCAGTACGCTAAAACCTATGTTGTTCGGCTTGCAATGCCTTGTGACAGCTTGTGCTGCAAAGTTGACTTTTTTTCGGTGGACTTCGTGCTGTTAGCAGAAAAAAATGCAGGTAGAAGGGGCCGCCGTACCGCCAATACATCCGTCAGAGAAAACGCCTCGAATTCCGAAAACTTTCCGACTAGAGCGCACCCACAGAAACTTCCCATTGCTCCGATCCCCACGTGACGCTGGCATTTTCCAAAAGAAAAGGCCTCTTGTAGCAAGGGCCAGACTGAATTTTCGATAGAGTGCGGTCAAATAGCGAGCTCTGATGATTGTCAGGACGATGTAGACTGATCCGCCAAATACCTTAGGATTGAAGCTGTGTGTTATGCAAAATGTATGTTAATTAAAAATTGACGCACTTTAGGTCTGCTTCATTATTTTGAATGAAGTTTATTTTTTCGTGGCAATGCCTTTGAGTTATTTATTATCCTAAAAATATATGAAATTAAAATACGTGAACATTTTTTTATTTTTGTCACTTTTCATGGTGGCAAAATCATTTGCTCAAAACTTATTAATATCTGATGAATTGATTTGCAAAGGTTCAATTTTAGATATGAAATATTTTAAAACAGAAAAGGCTTCGGTTGCTGTTGACGGCTTCACTTTCAGAGTCACATATGACACGGTCCAAATAAAGGGATTGAGAGAATTTAATGGAAAAGAAGTGAGTTACTTTTTAGTAACATATATTAATGATTATCATATAAGATTTCAAGACAAATTCGACAGAAAGGTGGAAGGGTCAATTAGCAAAATTGATGGGGATTTCCAGTTGTACCAAAAATGGGATGGCTCAGAAAATAAAACAAGAAAATTCCTTCGAGCTGTATGCCGAAAAAAAGAAAAGCTATTTTGAATTTTCCGATGCCGATGCAATGTCGAGTACGAACGATGCTGGCTATTCTTGTGAAATCCCTCGGTGCACCGGTCAGATCGCGCGCATCCGAGCGACTGCCAGGGCATATTTCGTTACAAGTGTGAATGACCGCGAACAACAAAACGCTGCAAACAAGACATTACCGCTATTACTTGATCTAGCGTATTTGAGTGGAACTCAATAAGTTCTCAATGTGTCTATTACACCGTCAGATCGAGTATCGACCCAATGAGTGCGATTGCAACACACAAGTCTTAAAGCAGCTCTCATTCTTGACTTCCAAACTGCCATCCCCCGCCGATTTAGCCCAATGGCCCTTGCACAACGCACCAACCGCCCGACTCGTCTTTGAGGCTTTGCAAGCGCAGTTGCAGGCGCATGGGCGGGAGTTTCGTGCGCCGCCGCCGGAGCCGACCACTTGCTGTGGGCGCGGCTGCAATGGCTGTGTGTGGGAAGGGTTTTTGGCGGCGGCGCAGTATTGGCGCGAAGAAGCGCTGCTCTTGCTGGCGGCCTAGTAGCTTTGCTGTCGCCCAGTTTGGGCGCGTTAGGAACGAAGGCGAAGGCCGTGTCACCAAACGCCGGTTTCAGCGCGGATGGCGACTTCGCAGTCTTCAAAAATTTCCAGCTTGACGATCTTCACGCGCACACCCAGCACGCCGGGCAGTTGCAGCAGGCGGTTGGCCAGTTTGCCGATCAGCGTTTCCAACAGGTTCACATGCTGCGCGGTGCATTCCTGGATGATGATCTGGCGCACCTTGCGGTAGTCCAGCA
>CANGMW010000118.1 GCA_947454695.1 Comamonadaceae bacterium
CGGGTCGATCAAGAAGGTGTAGCGTTTGGCCAGCTTCATCACCAGCAGGTCCGTCAACGCGCCGTAGCTGGCAGCCACCTCGGCCTTGGGGTCAGCCAACAGGGGAAACGGCAGGTGGTATTTCTCGGCAAAGGCCTTGTGCGATTCGGTGGTGTCCACACTCACGCCGACCACTTGCGCCTTCAGCTCGGTGAGCTGGTTCATGTCGTCGCGGAAGGTGCAGGCCTCTTCGGTACAACCCGGCGTGTTGTCCTTGGGGTAGAAGTACAGCACCACCCACTGACCGCGCCAGTCGGCCAGCGAGCGCATTTTGCCCGCTTGGTCCTGCAAACTGAATGCCGGTGCCGGCGTTCCCACCGAGGGCACCGCGGCCTGCGCCGCCACCGTGAACAAGGACATCAGCGCCAAGAGCGCGCGACGGATGGTTTTCATGGGGTGAGCTCCTTCAAACCGCCCATATAGGGCAGCAACACGGCGGGAATGTCCACGCCACCATCGGCGCGCTGGTAGTTCTCCAGCACGGCCACGAGTGTGCGGCCCACGGCCAGGCCGGAACCGTTGAGCGTGTGCACGAGTTCGTTTTTGCCTTGTGCGTTTTTGAAGCGCGCTTGCAGGCGACGCGACTGAAACGCTTCGCAGTTGGAGACCGAGCTGATCTCGCGGTAGGTGTTTTGCGCGGGCAGCCACACTTCCAGGTCATAGGTCTTGGCCGCACCAAAGCCCATGTCGCCGGTGCACAGCGACATGACGCGGTAGGGCAGGCCCAGCTTTTGCAAAATCGCTTCGGCATGGCCCGTCATGGCTTCCAGCGCCTCGTAGCTTTTCTCGGGGTGCACGATCTGCACCATCTCGACCTTGTCGAACTGGTGCTGGCGGATCATGCCGCGCGTGTCGCGCCCGTAGCTGCCCGCCTCCGAGCGAAAGCACGGCGTGTGCGCGGTCAGCATGATGGGCAGTTCGGCCTCCGCCACGATCTGGTCGCGCACAAAGTTGGTCAGCGGCACTTCGCTGGTGGGGATGAGGTACAGCGCCGTCGCATCAGCCACCTCGCCGTCCTGGCCGCCTTTTTTGGCGGCGAACAGGTCTTCTTCAAACTTGGGCAACTGGCCGGTGCCGCGCAGGCTGTCGGCGTTGACGATGTAGGGCGTGTAGCACTCGGTGTAGCCGTGCTCCTGCGTTTGCACATCGAGCATGAACTGGGCGATGGCGCGGTGCAGGCGGGCGATGCCGCCTTTCATCACGGTGAAGCGTGAGCCGGTGAGCTTCACGCCCAGGTCAAAGTCCAGCCCCAAGGGCGTGCCCACGTCCACATGGTCCTTCACCTCAAAGTCCATGGCTTTGGGCGTGCCCCAGCTGCGCACCACCACATTGCCGGTTTCGTCCGCGCCCACCGGCACGCTGTCATGCGGCAAATTGGGCACGGCCAGCAGCATGCTTTGCATCTCGGTTTGGATTTGGTCTAAACGCGCCGTGGAGGACTCGAGCTCGGCTTTGAGCGCGCTCACCTCGGCCATGGCGGCGTCTGCTTGGGCGGTTTCGCCCTTGCCCTTGAGCTGGCCGATTTGCTTGCTCAGCGTGTTGCGCTTGGCTTGCAATTCTTCGCTGCGGGTCTGGATCGTTTTGCGCTCGGCTTCCAGCGCCTTGAAGGCGGCGGCATCCAAAAACGCCTGCGGCTTTTTGCGGGTTTCCAGACGGGCAATGACGGCGTCGAGGTCTTTACGGAGCGTGTTCAGGTCTAGCATGGCTCAATTGTAGGGGGCTGTGTTTGTCAGATAGAGATAGCGGCTTGGGTGGGCTTCGATGTCCAACGGCCTAGAGGCGCAAACCCTTGGGCATGGGGAATTTCACGGTCTCTTGCACGCCGTCGAGCTTGCGCACCGACACCGCACCCAAGGCCTTGATGCGCTCGATCACCTGCTGCACCAGAATTTCCGGGGCTGACGCGCCGGCGGTCAGGCCCACGCGCTGCTTGCCTTCGAACCAGGCGGCTTGCAGCTCATCGGCGTTGTCCACCATGTGGCTGGTCGTGCCCAGTTTTTGCGCCACCTCGCGCAAGCGGTTGCTGTTGGAGCTGGTGGGACTGCCCACCACGATGACGATGTCCACCTGCGGGCTGAGCACCTTGACTGCGTCCTGCCGGTTTTGGGTGGCGTAGCAAATGTCCTGCTGCTTGGGCTCACGCACCGAGGGAAAGCGCGCTTTGACTGCCAGCGTGATGCCTGCGGCATCGTCCATGCTGAGCGTGGTTTGCGTGACGAGCGCGAGCTTCTCGGTTTGCGAAGGGGTGATGCGCGCCACATCGGCCACATCTTCCACCAGATGGATGCCGCTGCTGAGCTGCCCCATGGTGCCTTCCACTTCCGGATGGCCCTTGTGGCCGATCATGATGAACTCATAGCCTTCTTTGTGCAGCTTGGCCACTTCCACATGCACCTTGCTCACCAGCGGGCAGGTGGCGTCAAAAATCTGAAAGCCCCGGGCCTGGGCTTCAAGCTGCACGGCCTTGCTCACACCGTGGGCCGAGAACACCAGCGTGGCGCCGGGGGGCACATCGGCCAGTTCCTCGATGAAAATCGCGCCGCGAGACTTGAGGTCATTGACCACATAGGTGTTGTGCACGATCTCGTGGCGCACATAAATCGGCGCACCAAATTTCAGCAGCGCCTGATCGACGATGTCGATCGCACGGTCCACACCCGCACAAAAGCCGCGCGGCTCGGCCAGCACGATTTCGCTTTGGGGTAACAAAGGATGCTCGCTCACAACACCCCCAGCAGCTGCACTTCAAACGTCACCGGGTGACCGGCCAACGGGTGGTTGAAATCAAACAGCACACCGCCGTCGCCGCGCACCTGCAAGACCACGCCGGCAAACTGCCCACGGCCGTCAGGCGTGGGGAACTGCACCACATCGCCCAGACGATAGTCTTCCAGCGGATCGCCCATCTCGGTGAGCACCTTGCGGGCCAGCCACTGCTGCATGTCGGGGTTGCGCTCACCAAAGGCCGCACCGGCGGGCAGCGCAAACGTCTGACGTGTGCCCTCCTCCAGCCCGATCAGGCACTGCTCCACCGCCGGCGCCAACTCGCCGGTGCCCAGTGACAAAGTGGCAGGTTTGTCACCAAACGTATTGATGATGTCGCCCGCAGGCCCCGACAGGCGGTAATGCAGGGTGAGAAACGAGCTGGCGTGCACCCGAGGAAGAGAGGAAGTCATAAAAGCCCCGATAAACTGACCTCCATTGTAGAAAGCTCTTCAAGCAGCCTGTCACATGCCCCTCAAAGACCTTCCTGCCGATGCGCAACCGCGCGAAAAACTGCTCGCGCGCGGGGCCGCTGCCCTGAGTGACGCTGAGCTGCTCGCCTTGCTGCTGCGCACCGGTCTGCCGGGCAAAGGCGTGCTGCAACTGGCACAGGAACTGCTGGGCGGGCCGCCCGGCTTTGGCGGGCTCTCGGGCCTGCTGCATGCCAGCGCCACCGATCTGACGCGCATCAAAGGCCTGGGGCCGGCCAAGCGCGCCGAGCTGGTGGCGGTGCTGGAACTCGCCCGTCGGGTGCTGGCCGAACAGTTGCGAGAGCGGACTTTGCTGGACAGCGCCGACACCGTGATGCATTACGCGCAGCTGCAGTTGGGCCACCTCGCGCATGAGGTGTTTGCGGTGCTGTTTCTGGACAACCAGCACCGCCTGATCGCGCTGGAGGAACTCTTTCGCGGCACCCTCACCCAAACCAGCGTCTACCCGCGCGAAGTGGTGCAACGCGCCCTGCACCACCATGCCGCTGCGGTGGTGCTGGCGCATAACCACCCCAGTGGTCAAGTCCAGCCGTCCCGCGCCGACGAAGCCCTCACGCAAACCCTCAAGTCCGCGCTGGCGCTGGTGGATGTGCGCGTGCTCGACCATGTGATCGTGAGCCAGGGCCGGGCTTTGTCCATGGCGCAGCAGGGGATGCTCTGATCTGTTGCACACTGCAGGGATGAGCAAAGTCAAAGTCAACAGCCTGTCGGACTTGAAGCTGGTGCGCCGCGAGATCGAGGCGCAGGCCAAGCAACGTGCTGAAGAAGTGGCCGAGCGGGCACGACTGGCCCGGCTGGCCGAGGCGGAGAAAAACCTGTTTACCCGAGCCGCCGGCCCTGTGAATCCCTTGCCGGACAAGCGCACGGCCTTGTTGCGCAAGACCCCGCCGCAGCCCGTGGCACGACAGCATGCGCTGGATGAAGCGGCCGCTTTGCAGGAGTCGCTGAGCGATGCGTTTGACGCCAGCAACCTGCTCGACACCGACGATCACTTGAGTTTTCGCCGGCCTGGCGTGGGGCCGGATGTGACGCGCAAATTGCGGCTGGGCCACTGGCGCATTCAGCGCGAACTTGACCTGCATGGCCTGCGCACGGACGAAGCGCGCGAGGCGCTGGGTCAGTTCATCCGCGAAGCGCACAAGCTGGGCTTGCGTTGCCTGCGGGTGGTGCATGGCAAGGGCTTGGGGTCGGTCGGTAAAGCGCCGGTGCTCAAAAGCCGCGTGCACAGCTGGCTGGCGCAAAAAAACGAGGTGCTGGCGTTTGTGCAGGCCAAGCCGGCGGACGGGGGCGCCGGCGCCCTGGTGGTGTTGCTCACGCCGTCCACAGCAGCTTGAGCTCGGCGAACTTCTCACGCTTCGCCTCGGCGACTGAGGGGCCAGCAGCAGACGCCGTACTCAGGTCGGCGTGTTGCGCATCCAGTCGGCGGTCTGAAAAAACGACTCGCGCAAACGGGCGCGCAATTCGTCATCCACACCCACCTCGCCCATGGCCTGGTCCATGCAGGCCAGCCACTGGTCACGCTCCAGAATGCCAATCACAAACGGCATGTGGCGTGCCCGCAGGCGCGGGTGACCAAAGCGTTCAATGTAGTGCTGCGGGCCGCCGAGCCAGCCGCACAAAAACCAAAACAGTTTTTCACGCGCGCTGACCAAATCGCTGCCGTGTACCCGGCGCAAAGCCGCATATGCAGGCTCCAGATCCATCAGGTCATAAAAACGCGTGACCAGCGCCTGCACTTGGGGCTCGCCGCCGATCCACTCAAAGGCGTTGCGCTGTGCGGTCTTGTCGTCGTCCATGTCAGAGGGTGTCATTCAAAAAAACATTCGCAAAAGCTGCGCGCATCAGATGGGGCTGCGACGCAAGGTGTCCATCACCGGGCGCGTGAGCACATCGCGCAGGCCCCACCAACCGGCGGCCAAGGCCAGCACTGCGCCTGCCAGCGCGCCCAGCACAGGCACCCACACCGAGACCATCCAGTTGAAATTAAAAACATAGTGCGCCAGTGCCCAGCCCACACCGGCGGCCACCAACGACGCCAGACTGCCGGCCAACAAGCCCACGCCCAGCAGTTCCGCGCCCTGCACCTGGCGCAGCAGCTGGCCGCTGGCCCCCACAGCGCGCATGATGGCGAACTCCCGTGCGCGCTCCTGGCGGGTGGCGGTGACGGCCGCAAACAGCACCACCAAGCCGGCGGCCAGGGTGAAGCCGAACAAAAACTCCACCGCACGGATCACCTGGTCCAGCACCCGCTGCACCTGCGCCAGCGTGCTGGACAGATCGACCACCGTCACGTTGGGGAATTGCCGCACCAGGGTGTTGTCAAAACCTTTTTGCGCGGGTGCTTTGAACGCGCTCAGGTAGGTGATGGGCATCTCGGGCATGGCCTTGAGCGGGTACAGCACGAAGAAATTGGCGCGCATGGAGCTCCAGTCCACTTTGCGCAACGAGGTGATGGTGGAGGTCACCGCCGTTCCGGCGATGTCAAAACGCAGCTGGTCGCCCAGCTTCAAACCCAGCGTTTTGGCGATGCCTTCTTCTACGCTGATCTCGCCCGGCGCCTGCGCTGTCCAGCGGCCCGCGGTGATGTCGTTGTGCGCGGGCACGGTGTCGGTGTTGGAGAGGTTGAACTCGCGGTCCACCATGCGGGCGGCCGAGGCGTCTTCATAGTCTTGCGCGCTCACACTGCGCTCGTTGATGGCGACCAGGCGGCCGCGGAACATGGGGAACCAGTCGTAGCGGGTCACGCCGAAGTCGTTCAAGGTTTTTTGGAACGCTTCGTTTTGATCGGGCTGGATGTTGATGACAAAGCGGTTGGGCGCGTCTGCCGGCGTGGCCTGCTTCCAGCTGGCAATCAGGTCGGTGCGCAGCATGACCAGCAGCACCAGCGCCAACAGGCCCACCGCCAAGCTGCTGATTTGCACCACGGTGTAGGCCGGTCGCGCGCACACCTGGCGTGTGGCCAGCACCAGCCAACGCGGTGCGGTGGTTTCATTCACCACCCGGCGCAGGGCGCGCACCGCCAGCCAGCTGGCCAGCGCAAACACCGCTGTAGCACCTGCAAAACCACCCACGGTGATGAGTCCCATCTTCACATCGCTGCTGGCGGCCAGCAACAGGGCTGAAAACCCGAGCACGCCCAGCACCAGCACCGCCCAGGAGGCGGGACGCAGCTGGCCCACATCGCGGCGGATCACCCGCAGCGCGGGGACCTGAGCGAGTTGCAAAACAGGCGGCAAGCCGAAGGCCAGCATCAGGGTGAAGCCCACGCCCAGGCCAAACAGCACAGGCCCCACACCCGGTGCGGGCAACACCGTGTCCAAGACGCCGGCCATGAGTTGCACAAACACATGGTGCACCGCATAGCCCAGCAAGACGCCCAGCACACTGGCCAAGAGCCCCACCAGTGCAAATTCAAGGGCGTAGCTGGCCGCAATGGTGCGCTGGCTCAGGCCCAGCACGCGCAGCATGGCGCAGTCATCCAGATGGCTGCTGGCAAAACTGCGGGCCGACAAGGCCACCGCCACCGCGCTGAGCAGCGCGGCCAGCAAGGCCACCAGGTTCAAAAACTTGTCAGCGCGGTCGGTGGTCTGCGCCATCTCGGGGCGGCCGCTTTGCAGCGACTCCACCCGCATGCCCCGCCGCTCGGCTTGTTTGATTTCGACATCGGCCCATGCCGTGTAGCTGGCCACCGCGGCATCCGCACCCGCCAGCGCCAGGCGCCAGCTGATGCGGCTGGCCGGTTGCACCAGGGCGGTGGCGGCCAGATCATCCTGATGGATGAGCACGCGCGGCGCGAAGTTGATGAAGCCCGCGCCCCGGTCCGGCTCGGTATCAATCACGCGGCGAATCCGCAAGCTCGCGTTGCCCAACAGCAGCGCGTCGCCCACGTTCAGCCCCAAGGCCTCCAACACCGCGTTGTCCACCCACGCGTCGCCGGGCGTGGGGATGTTGCGCGTAGGGTGGGCGGGCGCGTCCGGCGCCTCGCGCACCGAGAGTTGTCCGCGCAAGGGGTAGCCGGCTTGTACCGCTTTGAGCGCCACCAGACGGCTGCTGCCGCCAGAGGCGGCGGGCGCACGCGCCATGGTGGGAAAGCTCAAGGAGCTGGACATCGTCAAGCCCGATGCCTTGGCCCGCTCGCTGAACACGGAAGGCGTGGGCTGATCACTCACCACCACCACGTCGCCGCCCAGCAGTTGGCGGGCATCGCGCTGCATGCCGCCTTTGATGCGGTCGGCAAAAAAGCCCACGGCTGACAACGCGGCCACCGCCAAGGTCACGGCCACCAGCAGAAGGCGCAGCTCGCCGGCGCGGGCATCGCGCCAGAGTGAACGCCAGCCGAGTTGCCAGAACGTGATGGTCATGGGTGAGTGCTCACAAATCGAAGTCAAAACATACGGTTCAAGACGCGCTGGTGTTCAGCTCAAACCACCACGGGCTCGTGTTCGAGCAGGATGCCAAAACGCTCGTACACACTGGTCTGAATGGCGCGCGCCAGGGTCATGACTTCGCCGCCGGTGGCCGCGGTCTCGCCCCGGCCGCGGTTGACCAGCACCAGGGCCTGTTTTTCATACAC
>CANGMW010000119.1 GCA_947454695.1 Comamonadaceae bacterium
CCTAACGGATTTCTGCCAGCGGCTCCACCGTCACGGCCACACTGAGCGTGTGTTGACCGCCGCCGTGGATCACCCCGCGAATCGGTGAGATGTCGGCGAAATCGCGGCCGGTGGCCACGGTCACATAGTCCTCGCCCGGCGTGCCCCAGCCGTCCCGGTTGTTGGTCGGGTCCAGGTCATACCAGCCACGCCCCTGCATGGCGCCCGGCAGATCCGGCAAGTACACCGACACCCAGGCATGCGACGCGTCACTGCCGATCAGACGCGGCTGGCCCGGTGGCGGCTGGGTGAGCAAATAGCCGCTGACGTAGCGTGCGGCCAGCCCCATGCCGCGCAGGCAGGCAATCATGATGTGGGCAAAGTCCTGGCACACGCCCTGACGTTGGTGAAACGCCTCCAGCGCCGGTGTGTTCACTGCGGTGCTTTGTGAGGCGTAGGTGAACTCGGTGTGGATGCGCGTCATGAGGTCGCGCGCAGCCGCCAGCGCGCTGACGCCGGGCGCAAAACTGCTGCGTGCATAGGTCGTGAATTCGTCATGAACGGGTGCCAGCATCGACGCAAAACTGAATTCGGTGGCGGCGTTCCAGTCCGCGCCCAGGTGGTAGCGAAAGCTCTCTCGCACGGCTTCCCAGCTGATCTGACTTTGCACGGGCTGCGGCGCCTGGGTTCGCACCACGCTGTGAGCGATGACCCGCAAACAAGTGTGGGGGGTGAGCAGGGCAAAAAAACAGCGCTGGTTGCCGTAAATATCAGCCGCAAAATTTTGCTGTGACGGCTCGGGTTCGATCTGCAGACGGTGCGACAAGACGCTTTGGCAATCGGTGTCGCTGGGCTCCAGGTACGCAATGTGCTGGGCGGTTTCGACGGCGGGCGCGTAGTCGTAGCGGGTTTCGTGGGTGATGCGCAGTTCCATCAGGCCCCCATGCTGTGACCCGCCTCAGCGGCGTGGGTGAAGTAGCGCAGGCTGATCTCGTCCGAGACATGCCAGCCGGCCTGGGTGTATTGCGCCAGCATGTCATGCAAACACGTGTAGCCCTCGTTCGCATCGCCGCATAACTTGGCCAAGGTCCAGGTCTGCGGGTCGGGCACGCGCTGGGCCAGTGTGTCGAGCTCGCCCCACTGCGCGCCGGCCAGTTTGCTCAAGCGACCGCGCAAGGTTTGCGCGACCCAGCCCAGCGAGCGCGGGTTGTCCTGGTCGAGCACCAGCAAGTCCAGCAGGGCGCTGATCTCATGGCTTTGCTGGTACTGGGCATGGAAGGTGATGGTGCTGTCAAAGAGCGCAATCAGGGCTTCAAAGCCACCGTCATCAAAAATGGCGCCGCTGGCAAAGCCGCTTTTAAGCGCCGGCGCCAAGAAGCACAGCCGCTCGATGTGCCGCCCGATGGAGAGCAGTCGCCAGCCATCGTCTCGTGTCATGCGGTCGGTTTGTGCGCCGGTGATGGCCGCCAGGTGGCCGCTGGCCGTCTCTAAAACACGCAGCGCATCGACCGCGGCATAGTCGCCCACAGCCGCGTGTTGTTCGCAACGCTGGGTCAGCTCGGCTTCGGCACGGGTGATCACGTTCCAGTGCTCTTGCGACAAACGCTCGCGCACGGTGGCGGCGGTGAGTTTGATGGCGCGCAGGTTAAAGCCCACGCTGGTGGCCATGTCGTGGCTGCCCAGGCTGGCAATGAGCGAGCGTTCAAACACGCGTCGCGCTTGCGAGGCGCTGGGCACATCGGGCAAGACCAGGGTGTTGGTTTTGGCCATGTCGCTCAGCCACGTGAGCAACGCGGGCGAGCAGGGGTCCTGGCCATTCAAGCTGTCCAAGGTCAAGCGCGCCAGCCGGATGTTGTTCTCGGTGCGTTCGGTGTAGCGACCCAGCCAGTACAGGTTCTCTGCAGCGCGGCTGGTGACAATGCGCTTTCGGTTAGTAGCCGCCGGCATGGTCTGGTTGGGGTTCAGCAAAGTGGTGCGGTCCACGACACCGTCGGTCAGCACCCAGGCGTCGGCGCTGCTGCCGCCGCGCTGCATCGAGGCCAAGCCCACATCGGCGTTGACCAGCCGGGCCAGGCCGCCGGGCAGGACACGCCAGGATTGCGGTCCGTCGGACACCGCAAACACCCGCAGCATCACCGAGCGCAGGTCGATCTTGCCCTCATGCCAGGTGGGCATTTGCGAGGGCGGTAAATAACTTTGCACGGTGTGCTTGCTGCCCTCGCGCAAGATGCGTCCGGCCCATTCGTCCAAAGCGCTGCGCGAGAGGGTGTTGCCCAGCACCACTTCAAAGCTGTTGGCGCCCGGGTAGGTGGGCTTGATGACCGACTCGCCCAAGCGGGGCAGCACATCTTGCGCACCGGCGCGCTCGCCGCACCACCAGGTGGGCAAGGCAGGCAGCAACAATTCCTGGCCGAGCAAACGTTGCGACAGTCCTGGCAAAAAGCCCAGCAAGGCGTTGGACTCCAAAAACGCCGAGCCCGGTGCATTGGCCACCAGCACATGGCCGGCGCGAATGGCTTGCAGCAAACCCGGCACGCCCAGGGTGGAGTCCGAGCGCAACTCCAGCGGGTCGAGGAACTCGTCGTCGAGCCGCTTGAGCAAGCCGTGCACCGGCTCCAGACCGCGCAAGGTTTTGAGGTACAGCCGCTGGTCGCGCACGGTGAGGTCATTGCCTTCAACCAGGGTCAGGCCCAGGTAGCGGGCAAGGTAGGCGTGCTCGAAATAGGTTTCGTTGTAAGGGCCGGGGGTCAGCAGCGCGATGTGCGAGTCGGCACCGGCCGGGCTCATTTGCTTGAGGCTGTCGATCAGCGCGCGGTAGGTGGCCGCCAGGTGCTGTACCTTCATGGACTCGAAGGCCTGCGGAAACTGGCGCGAGATGGCCAGTCGGTTTTCCAGCAAGTAGCCCAGGCCCGAAGGCGCTTGCGTGCGTTGCGACATCACCCACCAGTTGCCGTCGGGCCCGCGAGCCATGTCAAAGGCGGCGATGTGCAGGTGCGTGCCGCCCACGGGTTTGACGCCATGCATGGGTCGCAAATAACCGGGGTGACCTTGCACCAGAGCGGGCGGCAAGAGGCCTTCATGCAAGAGCCGCTGCGGGCCATAGACATCGCCCATGATCTGATCGAGCAAGCGCACGCGTTGCAGCACGCCGCGCTCAATGTGCTGCCAGCTGGCCGGCGTGATGATGAGCGGAAACAGATCCAGCGACCAGGGGCGTTGCGGGCCGCTGGCATCGGCGTAGACGTTGTAGCTCACGCCGTTGTCGCGGATCTGGCGGGACAGGCTGTGCGCGCGTTGGCCCATGTCGGCAAAGCCGTCTTCACCCAGATGGGAGAAAAAGTTTTGCCATTCGGGCGTGAGCTGTCCGTCATTCGAGCGGCTGTGCAGCTCGTCGAAATGGCCGGTCTGCGCGGACGCGGACAAGGCCAAGACCTGCTGGGCTACAGGCACAGCAGGCGGTTCGTTGGCGGGTGGGGTGTCGGCGTGGGTCACTGTGGCGCTATTGTGGCATCCCTGCACGCGCCGATCACCCGAGCGAGCGCCGCAAATCCAAGGTGAACGGGAACTCGCGGCTGGCCGGCAGCTCCAAAGTGGGCGTGTTCAGGTTCATGGTGCCCTGGGTGTGGCCCATCTCAAAGAAACGCGCCATGCGGCGGCTTTGCGCCTCATAGGAGTTCACCGGCAAGGTGTCGTAATTGCGACCACCCGGGTGGACGACGTGGTACTGGCAGCCGCCGATGGCGCGCTTCATCCAGGTGTCGACTACATCCAGCGTGATGGGCGCGTGGATGCCGATGGACGGGTGCAGCGAAGACGGCGGATTCCAGGCTTTGTAGCGCACGCCGGCGGCGTATTCGCCCACCGCGCCGGTCGGTTGCAGCGGCAGGGGCTGGCCGTTGGCGGTGATCACATAGCGGCTGGGGTTGAAGCCCGAGACGCGTACTTCAATGCGCTCCAGCGAGGAGTCCACATAACGTGCGGTGCCCCCCGAGGTGCTCTCTTCGCCCATCACATGCCAGGGCTCCAGCGCGTTGCGCAAGGTGAGTTCCATGCCGGCGCTTTGGAGTTGGCCGATCACCGGGAAGCGGAATTCAAAGTGCGGCGCGAACCACGCATCTTCAAACGCGAAGCCGGCTTGGCGCATCTCGGCCATCACGTCGGCAAAGTCCATGTGCACAAAACTCGGCAAGAGGAAGCGGTCGTGCAACTCGGTGCCCCAGCGTGTGGCCGGGGCCAGGTAGGGCTGGTCCCAGAAGCGGGCCACCAGCGCGCGCAGCAGCAACTGTTGCACCACGCTCATGCGGGCGTGCGGCGGCATTTCGAAAGCGCGCAGCTCCAGCAGGCCCAGACGCCCGGTGCTGCTGTCGGGTGAGTACATCTTGTCGATGCAAAACTCGCTGCGGTGGGTGTTGCCGGTCACATCGATCAGGATGTTGCGCAAAGTGCGGTCGACCAGCCAGGGGGCCAGATACTGCTCGCCCGCAGCGGTTTGGCCCGATTCGGTGTGCACACCTCGCAGGCGGTGGATTTCTTTGAGCGCGATTTCAAGCTCATAGAGCTGGTCGTTGCGCGCTTCGTCCACGCGCGGCGCCTGGCTGGTCGGGCCGATGAACATGCCGCTGAACAAATAGCTCAGTGACGGGTGGTTGTGCCAGTAAAGAATCAGGCTGGCGAGCAGCTCTGGTCGGCGCAGGAAAGGGCTGTCGGCCGGCGTAGCGCCGCCGAGCACGAAATGGTTGCCACCGCCCGTGCCGGTGTGGCGTCCGTCGGCCATGAATTTTTCGGCCGAGAGGCGGCACTCGAAGGCGGCCTGGTACAAAAATTCGGTGTGTTCCACCAGCTCCTGCCAGTTGTGGGCAGGGTGGATGTTGACTTCAATGACGCCGGGGTCCGGCGTGACTTGCAGCAGTTTGAGGCGCGGGTCGCGCGGCGCGGGGTAGCCTTCGAGCACGATCTTCACGCCCAGTTCCTGCGCGGTGGCTTCAATGGCGGTGAGCAGTTCCAGATAGTCTTCTAAACGCGCCAGCGGCGGCATGAACACATACAGCATGCTGGTCTTGCCACCGGCGGATTGCTCGGCCTTGGGGCCGTTGGCACGCATGGGGTCGCGCGCCTCTACGCACAAGGCGGTGCGCGTGATGTGGGCAAAACGCGCAGTGTCTGCGGCAGCTTGGGCGCTGCGCGAGTCTGCGTTTGCTGCGTTGGTCGAACTGTCAGCACTGGAAGCCGGGCCTTTGGAAGCACTTGCGGCGGTACTTGCGGCGGTACTTGCGCCTGTGCCTGTGATGGCTTTGGCATTGCCCCCGGCTGTGCCGGCCGCAACGGTGGCCGTGGCTTGGTTCGCGTTGGCGCTGAGCGCCGCCGCGGATGCCGTGCGCAGTTGCTGGCGCACGGTGGCGCTGTTGGCCAAGGGCTCGCGCGGCGCGAACGGGTCTTGCTCAATGTGGTACGGGTAGTCGGACTTGCTCACCCAGGGCAGTGAATCCAGCGGCAGGCGGTAGCCCATGGGCGAATCACCAGGCATGAGGTACATGCGCTCATCACGGAAGAACCAGGGGCCGCTGGACCAACGCGAGCCGCTGAGCGTGGGGCTGCTGTCGCAGGCGATGGGCAAGACGTAGCCGACCACGCTGTCGAGCTTTTGTTCAAACACGCGTCGCAAGCGGATGCGTTCCATCTCGTCGTCGAGTTTGGCGTCAAACGGGTCCACATTCACCGGCAGGCGGCGTTCGCGCCAGAGGTAATAAAACACGTCCTCAAAGCCGGGCGTGATGTGCTCACCGCCCAGGCCCAGTTTGCCCGCCAGCGTGTGGGTGAAACGGCGCGCGTCTTCGCTGGTGTAGTGAAGTGGATCGCTTTCATGGGCAAACAAGTCGGCGTTTTGCCAGATGGGCTCGCCATCAGCGCGCCAGTAGATCGACAAGGCCCATCGCGGCAGCTGCTCGCCCGGGTACCACTTGCCCTGGCCAAAGTGCAGAAAACCGCCTTGCCCGTATTCGGTGCGCAATTGATGCACCAAATCGGTGGCATAGACCCGTTTGGTCGGGCCCAGCGCGTCGGTGTTCCATTCTGGTGCGTCACGATCGGCCGCGGCCACAAACGTGGGCTCGCCGCCCATGGTCAGGCGCACATCGCCTTTGACCAAGCGCTTTTCCACCTGTTCGCCGAGGGCCATCACGTCCTGCCACTGCGCGTCGGTGTAGGGCATCGTCACGCGGGGCGACTCGTACAGGCGGGTGACTTCCATGTGGTGCGAGAAGGTCACCTCGCATTTGTCCACGCCGCCTTCGACCGGCGCTGCGCTCGAGGGCTGAGGGGTGCAGGCCAGAGGAATGTGGCCCTCGCCGGCCATCAGGCCCGAGGTGGGGTCCAGCCCCACCCAGCCCGCGCCGGGCAGGTAGACCTCGCACCAGGCGTGCAGGTCGGTGAAATCCACCTCGGTGCCGCTGGGGCCGTCCAGCGACTTCACATCGGGCTTGAGCTGGATCAGGTAGCCGGAGACAAAACGTGCGGCCAGCCCGCAGTGGCGCATCAAGTGGACCATGAGCCAGCCGGTGTCGCGGCAGGAGCCGCTACCTAAGCTGAGGGTTTGCTCGGGCGTTTGCACGCCGGGCTCCATGCGGATCAAGTACTTGATGTCGTTTTGCAGCTGCTGGTTGATCTTGACCAGAAAGTCGATCGTGCGCATTTTGCGGCGGTCGACCTTGGCCAGGTAAGCGCGCAGCCGGGGCGTGAGCCCTTGGGTGACCAGGTAGGGCGTGAGCTCTTTGCGCACGGTGGGGCTGTAGGCAAAGGGAAATTCTTCGGCCTGGGGTTCCAGAAAGAAGTCGAACGGGTTGTAGACCGACATCTCCACCACCATGTCCACCGTGACTTTGAATTCGGTGGTGGGCTCCGGGAACACCAGTCGGGCCTGGTAGTTGGCAAAGGGGTCCTGCTGCCAGTTGATGAAGTGGTCGCTGGGCTCGATCTTGAGCGAGTAGGAGATCACCTTGCTGCGGCAATGCGGTGCCGGTCGCAGTCGGATGACCTGAGGCCCGAGCTTGACCGGTCGGTCATAGCGGTAATGGGTGACGTGACTCAGAGCGGCATGGATAGACATAGGGACTCGGTGTTCGGCGCTCTGAAAGAGCAGGGTTTTGATAGCCATCAAGCAAGAGCTGAGCCAGTTCGTAACTATATGTGATACGGTTGGCTTGAAACTTGCTGAGAATGGTTCAGGAGAGACGTGTTATGCACAAATTTGACGAGATGTACGCCCAATTGTCCGCAGCCGGACAAAGTCAGAGCCAAAGCCAGAGTCAGTCGGCTAACCCAGGCGCGCAGACGGGCTCAGCCGCCAGTCTGTTGAGCCCCTTGGGTTCGCCGGGGGATGTGCGCGACCATTACCGGACCTACGCGCAGTGGATGGCGCGGCAAAGTGCGGACACCATGAAAGCACGGCGCGAAGAGGCTGAGATGATTTTCCGCCGCGTGGGCATCACCTTTGCCGTCTACGGCGCCAAGGACGAAGACGGCTCCGGCACCGAGCGGCTCATCCCCTTTGATGTGATTCCCCGCATCATCCCGGCCCATGAGTGGGCCAGCATGCAAAAAGGCCTGGTGCAGCGGGTCACCGCGCTGAACCGCTTCATCCATGACGTCTACCACGACCAAGAAATCCTCAAGGCCGGCGTGATCCCCAAAGAGCAGATTACGAACAACGCCCAGTTCCGCCCGGAGATGATGGGCGTGGACGTGCCCAACCAGATTTACTCGCACATCAGCGGCATTGACATCGTGCGCGCGCCCAACGCGC
>CANGMW010000120.1 GCA_947454695.1 Comamonadaceae bacterium
ATGACTCATGCAAGGCCACGCCACGGGCGCGCCCTTTGGCTGGCGGCGTGTCCCAACCGGATTTCTCGACCGCCAGGTCCAAAACGGCCAAGTAGCGCGGGGCGCTCTTGAGCAATTGACGCCGCAAAGCCACCGGGTCTTGCTGCAGGCTGCCCGCTATTTCATCCATAAAGCTTTCAGCGATGAACGCATTGTGCGAGTGCCCCACCGAACGCCAAAATCCAATGGGAACCCCGGATTGCGTAGCGACATGCTTCATGCGTTGATTCGGCACGCCGTAAGGCAAGTCAAACAAGCCTTCAGCGGCGGTTTTGTCCGGCATGTCGATCGGTCCGGCCAAAGCAGGCAAGGTTCGCGCCATCCACCTGGGGGTGATGGCGTCGCCTGCAGATTTAATGTGCAAGCCTGTGAGTTCACCTGCCTTGCTCATGCTCGCCTGCAGCTGCGCCACCAACATGGGCCGATAAAAATCGTGCGTCATGTCCTCTTCCCGGGACCACACCAGCTGCACGGGTAGACCATTACAGGCCATGGCGACTTTGACGGCCTGCGCCACAAAGTCTGTCTCAAGCCGGCGGCCAAAGCCGCCGCCCAAGAAGGTCACATGTACCGTGACCTTGTCCGCGGCAACCCCCGCCACTTTGGCCGCCGCGGCCGCCGCGAGCCCTGGCACTTGGGTGGGCGCCCAAATCTCGACCTGGCCGTCTTTGACTTGTGCCGTGCAATTCATGGGCTCCATGGTGGCGTGTGCCAAGTAGGGTGCGCTGTACCAAGCCTCGAGCGTCTTGTCGGCCCCTTTCATGGCATCGTCAACAGACCCTTTGGTGTAAAAACCAAAGCCGTCTTTTTCACGAACCGCAGTCTCCAAAGCGGCTTGGATTCGCTGGGTATCCAAAGCTCCGTCCGCACGTTGCTGCCACTGAACCTCTACTTTGTTAATAGCTTGGAGCGCTTGCCAGGACGTCCGGCCCACGATCGCAAACCCCGCCGTCGAGCCTGCAAACGCTGGCAGGTCTACCAGTCGTTCGACGCCCGGCATGGCTAGAGCCGCATCCGCCTGCACCTGACTTGGGCTGCCCCCCAGCATCGGGCACTGACGTACCGCAGCGAACAACATATTGGGCAGGCGCACATCCAAGCCAAAGACCGCAGAGCCATCGACTTTGCCGGCCAAGTCCAAGCGCGGCAGAGGTTGGCCTATCACTTTCCAGTCTTTTCGTGCCTTGAGCTGGACATCGCCCGGCGGGGTCTGCACAGCCGCCAGCGCCATCTCGGCATAGGTCGCGCGGCGGCCGCTGCTGTGTTCAATGACGCCGGCCTTGACGGTCAAACTCTGCACCGGCACCTGCCAAGCCTGTGCAGCCGCGCCCAACAAGCTCCCGCGTGCGGTAGCCGCCGCGGTGCGCACCACGTCCCACGCATCGGCCACGCTAGAGGAGCCGCCGGTGGCATTGATGCCCAATTCGCGCGCCAGCTTACTCACCATCCATTCGCCCACACGCACCATGGTGGGGGGCTGGTCAGCACCGGTGTCCAGGGGGTGGAAGGGCAAACTGGCCACAAACATGGCCACATTGCCGTAGATGCTGTCCGAGCCCGCCTGTTCGATGCGTACCCGCGACAGGGGCACGTCCAATTCTTCCGCCACCAGCATGGGCAAGGCGGTGTAAATCCCCTGACCCATTTCGCTGCGGGGCATGGCCAGCACCACAGCCCCGTCAGCGGCGATCTTGATCCAACCGTTGATAGCCACTTGTCCCGGCCCTTGGGCAAAAAGACGGGCTGCGCCCAGACGCGAACGCGGCGGCATCACGCCCCAACCCACCACCAAAGCACCGGTCACGCCTGCGGCGCTCCACAACAGGGTGCGACGCTTCATGATTTAGCTCCTTGGCGCATTTGGTCGGCTGCGCGGTGAATGGCAGCGCGCACGCGCTGGTAAGTGCCGCATCGGCACAGGTTGGTGATGGCGGCATCGATGTCGGCATCGCTGGGCCTGGGGTTGTGTGCCAGCAAACTGGCGGCGGCCATGAGCATGCCGCTTTGGCAATACCCGCACTGCGGCACCTGCTCCTGCAACCAAGCCAGCTGCAAGGGGTGTGGCTTCTCAGGCGTGCCCAGCCCTTCGATCGTCTGTATCTGACGGCCCGCCATGGCTGACAGTGGCATCACGCAGGAGCGCACGGGCGCGCCGTCCACCCGCACCGTGCAGGCGCCGCAGGCGGCCACGCCGCAGCCAAATTTCGTACCGGTGAGATGGAGTTCGTCGCGCAGCACCCACAGCAAGGGCGTTGCGGGGTCGGCTGTCACCGTCACCGTTGTCTTGTTCACATTGAGTTCCACATGGCCTCCTGTTGTCATTGCCCCGGCGGGGCAGCTCTGAAATATAGGTTGTTCGTCACCTCGGCATGGTAGCGCGCAAGCGCCGATCGCGCTTCCAAAATAACCCGCAAAGCGCCTTGGCCGGACCGCACGGGATAATCCACCCCCTATGGCTTTAATTACTCTTTTGAATGCACAACTGGCTTTTGGCCATGTGCCCCTGTTGGATCACACCGACTTTTCCCTTGAAAGCAACGAGCGCGTGGGGCTGATTGGCCGCAACGGCGCTGGCAAATCCTCTTTGCTCAAAATTTTGGGCGGCATGGAAAAACCCGACGACGGCGCTTTGCAGTTTCAGTCGGGCCTGCGCATCGCCTTCGTGGCGCAGGAGCCGATCCTGGAGCCCGAAGCCACGATTTTTTCTGCGGCCAGCAGCGGCTTGTCTCGCATCATTGCGTTGATCGACCAGTATTCGGAAGGCCAGGGCGATTTGGATGCCCTGCAAAGCGAGATCGAAGCCCAGGACGGCTGGAACTGGTCGCAGCGCGTGGAAGAAACCCTGCACCGATTGCATCTGGACCCCGACGCCGTGATCGGCACGCTCTCGGGCGGGACCAAAAAACGCGTGGCCCTGGCCCAGGCTCTGGTGGCCCGGCCCGATGTGCTGCTGCTCGATGAGCCCACCAACCACCTGGACCTGGATTCCATCGAGTGGCTCGAAGGTCTGCTGGTGGAATTCAAAGGCAGCGTGGTCACCATCACCCATGACCGCAGCTTTTTAGACCAGGTCGCCACCCGAATTGTTGAACTCGATCGCGGTCACCTTAACTCTTACCCGGGCAACTTCGCACAGTACGTTGTGCAAAAAGAAGAGCAACTGGCGCAAGAGGCCGTCATCAATGCCAAGTCGGACAAATTGCTGGCGCAAGAAGAGGTCTGGGTTCGCAAAGGCGTGGAGGCGCGTCGCACGCGCAGCCAAAGCCGCATTGTGCGGCTCGAACAACTGCGCGCCAACCGGACCGCGCGGCGTGATGCGGTGGGCAGCGTGCGCATGGATGTGGCCGCAGGCGCGACCAGCGGCAAGCTGGTGGCTGAGCTCACTGATGTGTGCAAATCCTTTGGCGACAAATTGATCGTCAAAGACTTCACTGCCACCATCCTGCGTGGCGACAAGGTCGGGCTGCTGGGCCCCAACGGCGCGGGCAAAACCACCTTGCTCAAATTGATTTTGGGTGAGTTGCAGGCCGACGCCGGCAAAGTGCGCCAAGGCGCCAACTTGCAAGTCGCGTATTTCGACCAGATGCGCAACGCGCTGGACCTGGACGCCTCGCTGGAAGACTTCATCAGCCCCGGCAGCGAGTGGATTGAGATCGGCAACCAGCGCAAGCATGTCAAAAGCTATTTGACCGACTTCCTGTTCTCGCCCGCACGGGCCAACTCACCGGTGCGTTCACTCTCCGGTGGCGAGCGCAACCGTTTACTGCTGGCGCGCCTGTTCGCGCGCCCGGCCAATGTGTTGGTGCTGGACGAGCCCACCAACGATCTGGACATCGACACCTTGGAGCTGCTGGAAGACTTGCTGCAAAACTATGACGGCACGGTATTTTTGGTCAGCCATGACCGCACATTCCTGGACAACGTCGTGACCAGCACCATCGCCTATGAGGGCCCGGGCCTGTGGCGCGAGTACGAAGGCGGCGTGCAGGACTGGCTGATCCAATCCAAACGAAGCCAAGCCATTCTGAATGCCGCGCAGCAAAACAATCCCGGGCCTAAGACCAACGCCAGCAAATCTCCTGCCGCGACACCAGCCCCTGCCAAAACCAAAGACAGCGCGCCCAAACTGAGCAACAAAGAACAGCGTGAACTCGAGGCCTTGCCCGCCAGCATGGAAGCCCTGGAAAAAGAGCAAGCCGCCCTGCGCGCCGAGTTGGCCGATGGGAGTCTCTACACCCGTGACCCTTTGCGGGCAACCCAGTTGCATGCACGCGATGGCGAGATCGAAGACGCGTTGATGGACTGCCTGACCCGATGGGAAGCCTTGTCGGCGCGGGCCTGAGGCGGCGTCATTTCCCCCTAGGCTGAGCTGCCTGCGCTGAATCGACCGCATCCACACCACCAACCCGTTATGACGCTCCGAACCCGCCGCTTTCAGCAAGTTGACGTGTTCACGGCCACCCCCTATTGGGGTAACGCGCTGGCCGTGGTGCTCGACGGTACGGACTTGAGCGACGCGGCCATGCAGCGCTTTGCCCGCTGGACCCACCTGTCGGAAACCACCTTTGTGTTGCCGCCGACCCAACCCGAAGCCGATTACCGGGTGCGTATCTTCACGCCCGGCGGCGAGCTGCCCTTTGCTGGACACCCCACCCTGGGGACCTGCCACGCTTGGCTTGCTGCGGGGGGTAAGCCGCGACACATCCGCCAAAGCGGCGAAGGCGCCGTCGTGGTTCAGGAGTGCAAAGTGGGGCTGGTGACGATTCGCGCTTCGGGCGATCAACTGGCCTTTCAAGCGCCGGCCCTCACGCGCAGCGCGCCAACGGCAGAGGTGCTGGACCCGGTCGTCCAAGCGCTCGGGCTGAGCTCGGAACAAATACTGTCAGTCCAGCTGCTCAACAACGGGCCGCAATTTTTGGGACTGTTGCTGGATGATCCGCAAACCGTACTCGCGGTGAACCCCCGGCATGATGTGTTGCGGGCCCTTAACCTCAAGGTGGGCATCGCCGCACGCTACCCGATTGACGAGCCACCCGAACACCCGGTGCTGATCAGCCGCTCCAACCGCGAGGCCCGGGCTTTTTCAAACACGGCGGCGGCGACCACCACCGGTCCCACACCCGATTTGGAGGTGCGTGTGTTTGTTGCGCCCTCTGGTGTGCCTGAAGACCCGGTCACGGGCTCCTTCAATGCCAGTCTGGCGCAGTGGCTGATGGCAGATGGTCTGATGCCAACGCGCTACATCGCTGCCCAAGGCAGGGTGCTGGGTCGCGCCGGTCGCGTGTACCTCTCGCAAGACGCCCAGGGCCAGGTGTGGGTCGGCGGGCAGGTGGTGACCTGCGTGGACGGCACAGTCCGCCTGTAAATTCACAAGACGGTCAGTGTCCTGACTCGCAGAGCCGCGCGGCTCCTAACGTCAGCCTTGGCTTGCCCGGCAAACCTTTGTCGCTCCGGTGACCCGCACCAGCGCTGGCTTTGGCCACAATGACCGCATGGGACAACTCTATCTGGTTCGCCACGGCCAGGCCTCGTTTGGTGAGGCCGATTACGACAAGCTCAGCCCCTTGGGCCATCAGCAGGGACGGCGCTTGGGCGAGTATTGGCGCGACAAGGGCCTGCAATTCGATGCGGTGCTGACCGGCACCTTGCGCCGCCACGCCGAAACCTGGGCCGCGATTGCTGCGGGTGCCAAGCTCTCGCAGGAAGTCACCCTTTGGCCCGGCTTGAATGAATACGACAGCGAGGCGGTGATTGGCGCCATTCACCCGCATCCTCTGGAAAAACCGGACACCCCCGAGCTCTACCGTCACCACTTCCGTCTCCTGCGGGATGGTCTGACCCAGTGGATGAACGGCGTGGTCAGCCCCAAAGGCATGCCCAGCTACCCGGAATTTTTAGCGGGTGTGACCAGTGCACTGGACCATGTGCGCAAAAATTTTGAAGGCAATGTGCTGATCGTCTCCAGCGGCGGGCCGATCTCCACTGCGGTCGGTCATGTGCTGGGCACCACGCCGGAGACCACGATTGATCTGAATATGCGCATTCGCAACAGCGCAGTCACCGAGTTTGTGTTCACGCCCAAGCGCCACATGCTGCTGAGCTACAACCATTTGCCGCACCTGGACCAAGCCGAATACGCCAAATGGATCACGTTCGCCTAAAGCCCGCTATTTGATGTCCAATCAGGGCATGGACAACACCGCACGCACCGAAGCCCGTCTCACCGAGTTGGAAATCAAGGCCAGCTTTGCCGAAGATTTGCTGGAACAGCTCAACCAGACCATTTACCGCCAGCAGCAGCACATTGATCAGCTCACCCAAGCGGTGCAGCAGTTGCGCCAACAACTCCCGCGCCCCGGTGATGGTGAGGGCGCCGCGCGCAACCTGCGCGATGAACTGCCCCCGCATTACTGACGCTGGTGGGCGCGCCGCTTAAGAAGCCGTCGTGTTGCTGAGCGTGTCCGGGGGCAATTGGTCGATTTCCGACAACAACCGGGCCAGTGCCTGACCGGCCGCGCTCAAGACCGCACGGCCCTTGTCGGCCGTAGCACCGGCAGCGTCGCCCACCGCCCCGGCCGGGTTGTAGTCCTGCATTTGCCAGCCCAGCTTGGCGCTTTTGCCGTTGCCCAGAATCGGGAACTGGCCAGCGCGCACTTGGGAGGCGGATGCGAAATTTTTGGCTTGCTGCATCTGCACCTGCCCGGGCGCGAGCGCCAGCATCATGGACGTCTCGATCTGTCCGGCATGGATGCCAAAGCGGTGTTCCTCTGGGGTGAACAAAGCATCCACCTCGGCACCTAAAGGCAGATCAAACCAGTTCACACTGTACACGAGCATGTCCAGACGCGCACGCAAGTCACGCGCCACGATGTCCATCACACTCACCTGCCCGCCGTGCGCGTTGAGCAAGACCAGCTTGCGAACGCCGGCTCTGGCCACCGACTCGCCGAGCTCCGTCCACAAACGGATCACGGTGGGAGCCGACAAGGTGAGGGTGCCCGCAAAGCGCTGGTGCTCCGGGCTCAAGCCCACCGCTTGCGTGGGCAAAAACAAAACCGGCAAGTCGGCCGCCAGATGCGGCAAGGCTGCAGCCACCACGCCATCGGCCAAGGCCGTGTCCACCCGCAAAGGCAGATGCGGCCCATGCTGTTCGGTGGCGGCCACCGGTAAAACGGCAATGGCGCGGGCGAGATCAAGCCCGGCGAAATCGCGTGTGCTGAGCTCCGCCCAGAATCGGGAAGTCGTGTTCATGTGTCTATCTTAGAGCCTGTGTGCCGATCCTGTCGGGTCGCCAAACTTCGGGTCGATCGCGGTTTTGGCGCTTCACGCACCGGCAGCCACTCGCGCAGACGCTGCGGACTGCCGCGTGCCCCGCTGGCCAAATAGTCGGCCAGCAGATGGGCACGCGCCACCTCGGGAGTCAAACCGCGAACCTCGGTGAAATAGTCGTACAGCGCGTCGACCAGCTGCTCGGGGCTCAAGTCCCGGGTCTGGCCCGTGCGCGTCCACAGCCATTGCGAAAAATCCGAAAACGCAGCGAAGGCCGACGGCCCCTGCATGAGCAAGGCCATGCTGGCACTGAACCGACCGGCGTTGGCCACCAGGTCCCAGTACCGTGCCAAGCGGGTGAAGGCCTGCACTTCCTCGGCGCTGAGCACCCCGGTTTGCTGCACGCTGTAGGGCGGCTCACTGTCGTAGACCATGCCATGTG
>CANGMW010000121.1 GCA_947454695.1 Comamonadaceae bacterium
TCGCGCTCATCGTGCGCGGGCACACCCATGACCGCGCCGTCGCCATACGACATCAGCACATAGTTACCCACCCAGACTTGCACCTGGGTGCCGGTGAGCGGGTGTGTCACGAACAAGCCGGTGGCCACGCCCTTTTTCTCTTGCGTGGCCAGCTCGGCTTCGGTGGTGCCGCCGCTCTTGCATTCGTCGATGAAAGCAGCAATCGCCGGGTTGCTGCGTGCAGCGTGACTCGCCAGCGGATGCTCGGGCGCCACGGCACAAAACGTCACGCCCATCAAGGTGTCGGCCCGGGTCGTGAACACGTACATGCGGCCATCGCCGATGAGCTGGCCGTCGCTGCCCGCGATGGTGTGTGTGAAGGCAAAACGTACCCCTTCGCTCTTGCCGATCCAGTTTTCCTGCATCAGGCGCACGCGGTCGGGCCAGCCGGTGAGCGTGGCTTTGTCGTTGCCGATCTGCACATGGTCCAGCAGCTCTTGCGCGTAGTCGGTGATCTTCAGGTAGTAGCCTGGAATTTCGCGTTTTTCAACCACCGCCCCGGTGCGCCAGCCTTTGCCGTCAATCACCTGCTCGTTGGCCAGCACGGTCTGGTCCACCGGGTCCCAGTTCACGACCTGGGTCTTGCGGTAGGCTATGCCTTTTTCCAGCATCTTCAAAAACAGCCACTGGTTCCACTTGTAGTAACTCGGATCGCAGGTCGCCACCTCGCGGCTCCAGTCGATGGCCAAGCCCATCGCCTGCATCTGCTTTTTCATGTAGGCGATGTTGTCAAAGGTCCACTGGGCCGGTGGCACCCCGTTTTTGAGCGCCGCATTTTCAGCCGGCAAGCCGAAGGCGTCCCAGCCCATGGGCATGAGCACGTTGTGGCCGTTCATGCGCAAATAGCGCGTGAGCATGTCGTTGATGGTGTAGTTGCGCACATGGCCCATGTGCAGCTTGCCGCTGGGGTAGGGCAGCATGGAGCAGGCATAGAATTTTTTCTTGCCGGCTACTTCGCTCACACGGTAGGCATCTTGCGCGACCCAGTGGGCTTGCGCGGCTTTTTCAACGTCGAGGTGCTTGTATTTGTCTTGCATGTCTGATCTGTTCGGGTCAAAAGCGCCCGGTCTCTCACATTTTAGGGTTTGGCCACAAAGCCGATGCGCGTGAGCCCCGCCGCCTGCACCACGCCCATGAGTTCGACCACGCGCCCGTAAGGCACGGCCTCATCGGCGCGCAGCTGCACTTCGGTTTGCGCTTGGGCTTGCGCGACAGCTTGCAAGGCGGGCTTCAATGACTCCAGGGTGACGGGCTGCTTGTTTAAAAACAAGGCGCCGGATTTGTCCAAAGCCAGTTGCACCGCTGCCTCACCCGAGGTCGGCTTGGCCGCCTCGCTGTGAGGTAGCGCCAATTGCAAGGAGCTCACCAGCAAGGGGGCGGTCAACAGAAAAATCACCATCAAGACCAACATGACATCGATCAGCGGCGTCATGTTGATGTCGCTCATCGGCTGCGTGCCGGGTTGGTGATGGAGTCGTCCGAAGGCCATGCTCAGCTCTGCTCGGGTCCGGCGCTCAAGCGTCCCGGTCCGGCTGCGTCAACGCCAGCTCACGCAGATCCAGCGCAAAGCCTTCGAGCGCGATTTCAATCTGCCCGACCTGTCGCCCCAGAATGTTGTAGGCGAGCACCGCAGGAATGGCCACGACCAGGCCGGCGGCCGTCATCAGCAAGGCCTCGCCCACCGGGCCGGAAATTTTGTCCAGCGTGAACTGGCCGGCACCTGAGAGCCCCACCAAGGCGTGGTAGATGCCCCAGACGGTGCCCAGCAGGCCGACAAACGGCGCGGTCGACCCCACGCTGGCCAGCAGCACCTGGCCGAATTGCAAACGGCGCATCACCTGCTGCAAGGCGTCGCGCAGCACGCGGGTGAGTTGTTGAGAAAGGTCGGCAGACGCTGCCAGGGTCTGACCTTGAGGCGGCTCAAAGGCGGCAAGCAAGGGCGTTACCAGCGCATCACGGTCAAAAGCCTGCACCCGAAGTGCCGCCTCCGTGCGGCTACCCGCCTGCCAGAATGCGGCCACACTGCGTGCGACATCCCCTTGGGCACGGAACAACAACCAGCTCTTCCAAAGAATGATGACCCAGCTGGCCACGGACATGAGCAGCAACAGCCCCGCGACAGCACGGCTGACGCCGTCACCTGCGTCCAGGAGCGCAGCCAGGCTCATTTCAGGCCGAGCACATCGAACATGTCAAACAGGCCGGCTGGTTGCTGGGCCAGAAAACGCACCGCACGCAAGCTGCCTTGCGCATAGGTCACGCGGCTGCTGGATTTGTGGGTGATTTCAATGCGCTCGCCAATGCCGGCAAACAGCACGGTGTGGTCACCCACGATATCGCCACCACGGATGGTGGCAAAACCAATAGAAGAAGGGTCGCGCTCGCCGGTCACGCCTTCACGGGCATAGACGGCACAGTCTTTCAGATCCCGCCCCAAGGCGGTGGCCAGCACTTCGCCCATCTTGAGCGCGGTGCCCGAGGGGGCGTCGACCTTATGACGGTGGTGTGCCTCGATCACTTCGATGTCGTAGCCCGTGGACAGGGCCTTGGCCGCCATCTCCAGGAGTTTGAGCGTGACGTTCACGCCCACGCTCATATTGGGCGACAGCATGATGGCGATGTCTTTGGACGCGGCGGTGATTTCCGCTTTTTGCGCGTCGGTAAAACCCGTGGTGCCGATCACCATGTTCACGCCCAGTTCACGGCACACCTTCAAGTGCGCCATTGTTCCTTCAGGGCGGGTGAAGTCGATCAGGGTTTTCGCTTTTTGCAGACCCGCGTGCAGGTCGGACGTGATGCGTGCGCCACTGGTGGCGCCCAAAAATGCAGTGGCGTCGGTGCCCATGGCCGGGCTGGCGGGCACATCCAGTGCGCCGGCCAGCCGACAGTCGTCTGCAGCGTGCACCGCTTCAATCAGCATGCGGCCCATACGCCCGCTGGCGCCGGCGATGGCAATGGAATGGATCGTTTGGGTCATGTCAGTGCGTTCGCAGATTAACGGTTGGGCTCAAGGGGCGGGTAACTGGCGGGCAGCGGCGGCAAGGGCTTGACCTCTTTGGGCTTGACGGGTGGAGCACGCTCATCCAGCACCTTGGGGTCGGCTTGCAGCAAGGGAACTTGCTCCGGCTTGATGCCCGAGCCCAGCGTTGTCACAAACTCAGATTCGCTCGGGAGCGCCTCGGCTTCGAATCGCTCCAGGGCGTCGCCCTTGAAGAAAATCGCCACTTTTCGGGACTGGGGGGGCAGGCCTTGTTTGTTCAAGGTGAACACGTAATCCCAGCGCTCACTGCGAAACACACTGGTCAACAAGGGCGTGCCCAAAATTTCTTTCACCTGAAGCCGGCTCATGCCCGGCTTGAGGACCGCTATTTGCTCCCGGGTCACGACATTGCCTTGCACGACCTGTGAGCGATAAGGCTTCAGAAATTCAGGCAGTGCACTGCAAGCAGATAAGGCGCTGATGAGCACCAAAGCCAGCCAAAGCGGGGAACAAGGACGGGGGGATTCAGACATGAACAGAGGGGTGGCGATATGATCGGCCCATTGTAGCGGCAGCCCTCATTGCCGCGATCGTTAGCTCGCTTGCCCGATCACGCCAGAAAGAGGCCCCATGAACACCCTTGACGAACTCAAAAGCACCGGGCTCAAAGCCACCTTACCGCGACTGAAGGTGCTGGAGATTTTTCAAAAAACAACGCAGCGCCACATGAGCGCGGAAGATGTGTACCGCGTGTTGCTGGAGGAGCGCTCGGATGTGGGGCTGGCTACGGTGTACCGGGTGCTCACGCAGTTCGAGCAAGCCGGCATCCTCAACCGCAGCAATTTTGAAGGCGGCAAGGCGATTTATGAACTCAACGAAGGCCAGCACCATGACCATTTGGTGTGCCTGGATTGCGGCAAGGTAGAAGAATTTTTTGACGAGCAGATTGAAGCGCGTCAACACGCGGTGGCCAAAGCGAAGGGCTTCACGATTGCCGAACATGCTTTGAGCTTGTACGCCCATTGCACCCAAACGAAGTGCCCCAACAAAGCCAAGTCGGCTTGAGCCTCAGGGACTTTGCACTCTATTTTTCTTGATTGCTGAGGAGGCGCCTAGCCCGGCTCGTCCATCGCCTTGCGATGGCGTTCGACAAACTCCTGGTAGGTGTCGATGCCACGCAATTGCAAGATCGTGTTGCGCACGGCCGCCTCCACCAGCACGGCCAGGTTACGGCCTGCCACCACCTGAATCACCACCTTGCGCACCTGAATGCCCAGCACGTCCTGGGTGAGCGGCTCATAAGGGATGCGTTCGTAATCGCGTTCCAGCGTTTCTCGACGAACCAAATGCACGATGAGCTTCAGACGCATCTTGCGGCGTACCGCGGTCTCACCAAAAATCGCCTTGATGTCCAAAAGCCCGATGCCACGCACTTCCAGCAAATTGCGCAGCAACTCGGGGCAGCGTCCTTCAATGGTGGTTTGGTTCACGCGGTACAGGTCCACCGCGTCATCGGCCACCAGACCGTGGCCGCGGGAAATCAGCTCCAACCCCAACTCACTCTTGCCCAGCCCCGACTCACCGGTGATCAGCACGCCCAGGCCCAGGATGTCCATCAGCACCCCGTGCATGGACGCACGGTCGGCGAAGTGGCGCGACAAGTAGCTGCGCAGCATGTCGATGACATAAGCCGATGACTCGGGCGAGGCGAACATCGGAATGTTGGCCTCTTCGCACATGCTCAGCAAGCCGGGCGGTGCGCTCTGCCCGTCGGCCAGCACCAGCACGGGCGGCTCCAGGGTGGTGATGCGCGAGACGCGGCGCTGGCAATCTTCAGGGGTTGCGTTGGCCAGGTAAGCGACTTCTCGCTCGCCCAAGACCTGCACCCGGTAGGGATGGATGTAGTTCAGGTAACCCACCAGATCGGCACCGGAGCGCGCTGCACGCACGGCGATCTCGTCAAAGCGGCGCTCCGAGGCACCCAGGCCGGCCACCCACTCCCATTTCAGGCGACCACGGAATTCCTCAAACAGAACTTCGGCGCTGACAACGGTGGGTCTCATGGCGTGAGCAAGCGCGCGTCAGGCCACTTGGGCTGATTGCCAAGCGGCAATCAGGCCGTGCAACTCAGCAGCACTTTGACTGGTAAAAAGTTTGTTGCGCAGCTCCGCGTCGCTGAGCAGTTCGGCAATTTCAGACAGGATTTCCAGGTGTTTTTGAGTCGCGGCTTCGGGCACCAGCAAAAAGATCAACAAGCCGACGAGCTGCTCATCGGGTGCATCAAACCCAATCGGCTGCGCCAGTTGCAAGACGGCGGCCATGGGCGACTTCAAGCCCTTGATGCGGCCATGCGGAATGGCCACGCCATGTCCCAGACCGGTGGACCCCAGGCGTTCCCGGGCAAACAAACTGTCGGTCACCAAGGCACGGTTGAGGCCATGCAAATTCTCAAACAGCAGCCCCACCTCTTCAAAGGCTCTTTTTTTGCTGGAAGCCTCCACATGCACAAGAACTTGTGCTGCGGGCAGGATGGAAGCGATTCGGTTCATGGTGAGAGTAGCAAATTATGCACGTAAAAAAGCCGCAGGGAACGCCCGCGGCCAGATGGAACATGCCACTCACATCAGGCGTTTAGCAGCCTCATGGTGGTGGTTTTGCAAACGGTCCTTGTGTCGGACCACTTGGCGGTCCAGCTTGTCCACCAGTTCGTCCACAGCGGCATACAAGTCCTCGTGGGTGCTTTCGGCAAACATGTCGCTGCCTTTGACGTGAATATTGCACTCGGCACGTTGCCGAAGTTCTTTTTCCTTTTGTTTTTCAACACTCAACAGCACTTTGACATCCACCACTTGGTCAAAGTGTCGCGTGATTCGATCCAGCTTGGTCGTGACATAACTGCGCAGGGCAGGGGTAACTTCAAGATGGTGACCGCTGATCGTCAGGTTCATAGGGAGTCTCCTATTAGCTCTCGGGATTGAAGAAACGTCCAAAGCCTGCGGTTCAGATTCAACGCCCGCATCGCAAGCCCTAGGCCACTTCACTATGCGCCCGCCAACCTTGAATTGCAAACATTTTTTTACCTCTTAAATATGTCAAAATCCGCTGTTAAGACTTGACTGCAATTCAACTTTCAGCGGGTCTTTAACACTTGCACGTCCCTGTCATGGTGCAGTGCCATAATGCCCCCATCCTCACTTTGGAGACAGCTCCTTGGAAACCTACCCTAGTCGGTAGCTTTCAACCCCCTCGACGGCATCGGGTTGAAAGCCAATACCAGCAACCCCGCCAGATGCACAAACTAATCGAGGGAGTGAGCCATGCTCAATATCTTTTCGCTTGCCAACGGTCGCCTCTTCCAGGAAGAGATTGAATCGCTGGAAGAGCTCGCCAAATTCCGCCCCATCTGGGTTGACCTGGAGTCTCCCACGCTGGAAGAAAAACGCTGGATCAAACAGCACTACGGCCTGTCCATCCCGGAAGACGCGATGGATGAGGACATTGAAGAGTCCGCGCGCTTTTACGAAGAAGACAACGGCGAACTGCATATTCGCAGTGACTTTTTGATTTCCGACGAGGAGGAGCCCCGCACGGTCCGGGTCGCGTTCATCCTCAACCTGATGAACAACGACCTCAAGAGCAAGGGCGTGCTGTTCTCGATTCACGACGAAGACGTACCCGTCTTCCGGCTGGTGCGCATGCGCGCACGTCGCGCGCCGGGCCTGATTGAAGACGCCAAAGAAGTGCTGCTCAAGCTCTTTGATGCCGACGCCGAGTACTCCGCTGACACGCTGGAGGGCATTTACGATGAACTCGAAAAAGTCAGCAAGATGGTGTTGTCTGGCGATGTGACCGATGCGCTGGCCGGCGAGGTGCTGGGTGCGATTGCCCGACAAGAAGACTTGAACGGTCGCATCCGTCGCAATGTGATGGACACGCGCCGTGCGGTGAGCTTCATGATGCGAAGCAAGATGCTCAACGGTGAAAAATTCGATGAGGCGCGGCAGATCCTGCGCGACATCGATTCGCTGGACTCGCACACCGCCTTCTTGTTCGACAAGATCAACTTCTTGATGGATGCCACGGTCGGTTTCATCAACATCAACCAGAACAAGATCATCAAGATCTTCTCAGTGGCCAGTGTGGCTTTGCTGCCGCCGACCTTGATCGCCAGCATTTACGGCATGAATTTCCAGTACATGCCCGAGCTCTCCAAAGAGTGGGGCTACCCGTACGCGATCGCGATCATGGTCGCCAGCGCCCTCGTGCCCATGTGGTACTTCCGCAAACGCGGCTGGTTGAAATAACCTCCCCCTGAGGCGCTGGCGCGCCTTGTCCCCCCTCAGGGGGGACAAGGCCAGTGGACCGGCGAAGCCGGTTCCACGGCCTTCCTGGATAACAGCCCTTCACACCGCGTTGGTATTTTTCTTTAATTCACGCAAGAACGCGTCGATGATGGACAGGGCATAGCGGCTGGCCACCTCCTGCACGAACTTGGGGAAGTCGACATGCGCCGTGTCGTCAGCGCGGTCGGAGATGGTGCGCATGGCGGCGAAGGGCACGTCATAGTCAAAACACACTTGCGCCACTGCGGCGCCTTCCATTTCCACGGCCAGGGGCGGGTGGCCCGCGCTGTGCAGCGCCTGTTGCAAAAGGCGTAACTCTTCGGCTGCAGACACAAAGCGGTCACCACTGGCGATCAA
>CANGMW010000122.1 GCA_947454695.1 Comamonadaceae bacterium
CAAGGTCACGCACGCGCTCTACAAATTAGGGATGCGGCCTGGCCAATTGGCCTTGGTTCATCAGCTCAATCCCTACTTTCATATTCTTTTACTTCTGGCCTGTGAGGACTTGCGGGTAGCCACTGCGAGCCTACCCTCGCTCAGGGGGACTGTGTTGCTCGACAAGGCCGATCTCTTGCTGAGCGGCTCTCAAGCGCCCGATGCGCCACTTCCCATGCATCTTGTTGATGAATCATGGTTCTCAAGGGTCTTGGCTGTTCCGACACATAAGAACCTCCCCAAGTTGGTCCCGCCTAAGGAACTGACTGACATCTTGCGCATCACACGTTCATCGGGAACGACGGGGCAACCCAAGATGATTCGTCTGAACCGCACGCAGTTTGAGTACTCCGTACACGGTCAAATTGACGACAAAAAATTAAAAAAGGATTCCGTTTTTTTAATCGCTTACGGTTTGGAAATCATGAGCATTTGGGGTCAAGTCTGCGCTTGTTTGCGTTTAGGCGCGACCCTGGTCTGGGGCGAATTATTTTCATTGGCCACCCAATACCGTCTAACCCATTTGTGGCTGTTGCCGGTGGATCTGAGCAACATGCTTAAAAATCCTGCCAAGGAGACACGTCAGTTTTCCGGAATGACCATTTTCACCGCCGGCGCACCCGTTGCGGGAGCGATGCGCGCCAAGGCTCGCGCCTTGTGGGGTGTTGATGTGGTCAACTGGTACGGCGCGAATGAAGTCAGTGCCATTTGCAGGTTGGACGGCACCCAATGTGGCATTCTCAAACCCGGACTAGAAGTAAAGATCGTTGATGACGCTGGCGTGCCTGTAGATGTCGGCATTGAAGGCACATTGGCGTTTCGAAGCCCCGGCATGATTGATACGTATTGGGATCAACCGGATTACACAAAAAAGTCCTTTCAAGACGGGTGGTTCTATCCAGGCGATAGGGGCAAGCTCCTGAAGCCTCGAGTTCTACAGCACTTGGGAAGACAAGATGAAATGCTTAATTTTGGTGGCATCAAACAGTCTCCAGAGCATATTGAAAAAGTTTTTTTGAGCTTAACCAATGTCATGGATGCTGGGGCAACCACCATGACCCGGCAAGATGGCGTTGACGTTTTATTGGTCGCGGTTGTATTGAGCGATCTATCAGACCTACCCTACGTTAAGCGCGATGCTCAGTCGCGACTTTTGTCGCTTGCAAAGCAAATGCACATCATTGCCTGCGATGAGCTTCCTCGCACGGCCAACGGAAAACTAAAGCGATTGGCTATTCGCGACCTGGCAAAAGACTTGACATGAAGCCGCTGTACGCATGGTTAGTTCAGCCTTTTTCGATCACCATGCTGGTCCTGATCGCGGTGGCGCTGTTTTTCTTCGTCTTCACCCGAGGTGCTTTGTTGTGGCGACAGCTCACGGCTTCAGATGCGCATCCCCAAAGCCACATCTACCCGATTTATTCGGACATGTGGCTGATCAAGCTGGTGGATTTCCAGCCCATCATCTCTGCCATTTTGCTGTTCCAGTACCCCCGCCTGGTGTCGCAACTCGTGGCGCACATCCGGCAGACCGATTTGCGCGGCAAACAAGTGCTCATCACCTCCTGTGCTTTCGGCAACGTCATTCCCCGCGTGGTGAAAGCGGCGATACAAGCCGGCGCGCGCGAAGTGTTGGTGACGGACCTGGTGCGCAATGAACTGACGAACGCACAAAGCAAACTTCTAATTTACGGCGACCGCGTGAAATACTTGCAAGACAACGCCACTGCCCTGCAGTTACCCGACGCGTCGGTTCAGGTCAATGTGATGTTTTTTCTTTTGCATGAGCTGCCGCATCCGCTCAAACTGCAAGCACTGCGGGAAGCCAGCCGCGTGCTGGCACCGGGGGGAGACTTGTTGATCGCCGAATTTCACCGCCCGTGCGTGCTGCTTTTGCGTGCGCTGAGCTGGCTGTATTTCACCGTGTTTGAAACCTACGGTCTGGCGCTTTGGGGCGCCTACGATCCGCAGTTGTGCCTCCAAAAAATTTCCTCTTGGCAATTCAAGCGACAAACCTGTTGTTTCGGAAACTATCAAACGCTCATCGCCACTAAAACATTGACCCATTCTTGATGAAGGGAGCCCCCATGCTGTTGAACACCATAACCCGATGCCTGCTGCTAAGTCTGGTCCTTCTCAGCGCGTGCGCACAGACGGGTCCGCGCAGCCCCCATGCCCGCCCGGTGCTTTACCCCAACGCCACACTCAAACACGTGGGCGAGGCCAAAGCGCAGGACGATATGGCAGGCTGCATGGCCTCAGCCAACGCAGCGGGCCTGAGCCCGGAAGAAAAAAATAACGAGGTCGCCCACGGTGCGGCCAAAGGTGCGGCGGTGGGTGGCACGGTCGGGGCAGTAGGCGCTTTGGTGAACGGCCGCCTTGAAAAATCCTTGGAGCAAGGCGTTAAAGGCGCTGTCGTTGGCGGGGCAGTCGGTGCCGTCGCCAGTTCCTTCCATGAACGACCCAATATGACCTTTCGCCACTTTGTCCAGCGTTGCCTCGCAGACAAAGGCTATGAAGTCATCGGCTGGAACTGAAGCCCACAGGGCTGCGCTTCATTCGAAACTGTAGTCGGCTTTAACCGTTTGGCCGACACGCAGCGTCAGCCCTTGACCAGACACCACCACGGCATTCATGCCAAAAGTCACCGCCCCCTTCATGCGGGAGTTTTGACGGTAAGACTGCAGGGTGTCGCCCACCACCGGACTGCTCAGTCCGGTCTGGGGGTCAATGTTGGGAATGGGACAGCGTGCGCAGGGCTTCACCGCCCTCAGGACCACCGGGCCTTGATCGGTCTGAAAGTGCATATCGGATACACGGTCTTCGTCCTGAGCGTTAAGTCCCTCGAGCACGATATTGGGTCGAAAGCGCGCCAAGTTCACCGCCTCATGGCCATTGGTCTGCAAGCGGGCGTTGAGTTCATCTAAAGACGCCTGACTCATCAGCAAGATCGGGAAACCATCGCTGAACTGGTTAGGCGCGTCCACCTCATGCGTCCATTTTTTGCTCGACAAGCGCTGGTGCTCGGGATCAAAACGCACGAGCCGGTAGGGCTGACCCGTGGACGAAGGCAAGCCTTGGTCGTTGAGCGATAAAAAGTCGGTGAACCACTGCGCGGCAATGTCACCCATGTCGTAGGCGGCGACCTCGTCGTCCCAAACACGCACACGCACCGGCTCTTCGACCGTATCCAGTGCAAGATGCAGCGCCAGCATGCCCGGCGCGCGCAACACCACTTCGCCGCGTTTGAGGGCAGGCTGCACCAAGGCCAGCCGTGGCATCTCGCGCTGGGTCACAAATTGGCCCTGCGCATCCACCACCATCCAGGCCCGATCCAAATCGAGCCCGGCGGGTGTGAGTTCCACTGCTGTCAACTCAATCCCCGCGCACGACTTGACCGGATAGACCACCAGGCGCGCAATGCGACCCTGCACGCCACTGACAGTTTCAGACGCAACGCTCACGGTGACACCTTTTTCAAAATTCGACCCTCGCATTGTGCCCGTCCTTCTACAATAAGGTCATGGCACTTCCACTGGATGTTTGTATTCGCGGCGACGGCATTGTGGGCCGCACACTGGCGCTTTTGCTGGCCCGTGAACGTCTTCGCGTGGGCCTGGTCATGCCCGAACCCACCCCCGCCGCCCAGCCCGATGTGCGCGCCTACGCGCTGAACCAGGCCTCCAAAGACCTGCTGACCTCAGTACGTTGCTGGCCGGACAGTGTGTCGGCCACGCCCATCCTGCGCATGGAAGTGGCCGACCAAGCAGGCGGTGCCATTCAATTTGACGCCACAAGCTTGGGCACCGACGCCCTGACCTGGATCGTGGATGTTCCCGTGCTGCAGGCCCAGCTGGCGGATGCGGTGCGCTTTCAGCCCCAGATTGAACTGCTGAACGCGCCCGTGAAGGCCACGCTCACCGTCGTGTGCGAAGGTCGTGCCAGCCGTACCCGTGCGGAATTTGGCGTGGACTTTGAGGTCGCACCTTATGGACAGCACGCTTTGGCCACGCGGGTTCACTGCGAAAAACCGCACGCGCAAGTGGCCCGGCAATGGTTTTCAAAGGTCGAGGTGCTGGCGTTTTTGCCACTGGATGGCGCCAGCGGTCACACCGTGGCCGTGGTGTGGTCCGTATCGCCCGAGCAAGCCAAGACGCTGCAAGCGGCCAGCGAGGCTGAATTCTGTGACGCGCTGCAAACCGCCAGCCACCACAGCCTGGGTTCGCTCACCCTGATGGGCGAACGTGCTGAGTGGCCTCTGCAAAGCGCGCAAGCACGGCAATGGACCGGGAGCAACGACAGCGGCGCATGGGCTTTGGCCGGAGACGCCGCCCACAATGTGCATCCGCTGGCTGGACAAGGCTTGAACTTAGGCTTGGCGGATGTGGCGGAATTGGCGGATCAATTGCAGCAGCGAGACTATTGGCGCAGTGTGGGGGACCCGCAAGTGCTGCGCCGCTACGAACGTGCCCGCAAAGCCGGCATGTTGGCGATGGCCCGTGGTGGGGACAGCCTGCATTGGCTGTTTTCCCAGCAAACCGGCATGTGGCCGCAGCTGCGTCGCTGGGGCATGAACCGGATGAACGAGGCGACCCCGCTCAAACGATGGCTGGCACGCCAGGCCATGGACATTTAAACCACGGCACGAAATCAAGGACACCTCATGTCAACACGTCTGTCTTTTCTGGTCCTGCTTTTGCTCACGCTCGGCGCCACTGCTCAGGCTCAGGAAGCAACGATTCGCAAAAACCTGGGCGAACGTTTATCGCAGATGCAAAAAATCGATGAGGTGATCGAATCCCCCATCGCCGGTTTGTACGAAGTGCGCGTGAACCAGACAGAAATTTATTACACCGATGCGCAAGGCAATTACCTGATCGAGGGCAATCTGCTGGACACGCGCGAGCGGCGCAACCTGACCGAGGAACGCATCAACAAACTCAGCGCGCTGAACTTTGACGCCCTGCCGCTTAAAGATGCGTTTGTGATCGTGCGCGGCAACGGCAAACGCAAACTGGCTGTGTTTGAAGACCCCAACTGCGGCTATTGCAAACGCTTCGAGCGCGATCTGGACAAAATCACCAACGTCACGGTCTACACGTTTTTGTACCCGATCCTGAGTGCCGATTCCGGCGTGAAATCGAAAAACATCTGGTGCGCCAAAGACAAGGGGAAAGTCTGGCAAGACTGGATGCTCAAAGAACAATCGCCACCGAACATCACCTGTGATGTCAGTGCACTTTCGCGCAATCTGGAGCTGGGTCGTAAATACAAAATCACCGGCACGCCGACCCTGATTTTTGCGGATGGCACACGCGTTCCCGGCGCCATCAACACAACGCAAATTGAAAAATACCTGAACAGCGCCCACTGAATCCGGCTCAACCTGCCATGACACGTTCCAAGGCTACTGGCCTTTCATCTGACATCCATTACCAGGTGCGTTTGCACGATGTCAACGCGCACTTGTTTGAAGTGACGCTGACCGTGCCGCGCCCGGCTGCGCTGCAAACGGTGAGCTTGCCCGTCTGGATTCCCGGCAGCTACCTGATCCGCGAATTTGCACGTCACCTGCAAGAACTGCGCGCCACCCAAAAGGGCCGCAACGTCGCTCTGCAGCAGCTGGATAAATGCACCTGGCAAATGGATTGCCAAGCCGACCAAGCGCTCACCCTGCGCTACCAGGTTTACGCCCTGGACAATTCGGTGCGTACCGCGTGGCTGGACAGCGAACGCGCTTTTTTCAACAACACCAGCCTGTGTCTGCGTGTCCACGGCCAAGAAGACTCGCCGCACGAGTTGGAGATACTGGACTCGCCCGCGAGCAGCCGCTGGTCGGTCGCCACCGGCTTGTCACCGCGCAAAGTCAATACGCGAGGTTTTGGTGTTTACCGCGCCGAGCATTACGACGAACTGGTGGACTGCCCCGTTGAAATGGGTGCTTTTTGGAGTGGCCAATTCAAAGCCGGCGGCATTGCCCACCGCTTTGTGGTGGCTGGTGCTGCACCCTCGTTCGATGGGGCGCGCTTGTTGGCAGATGCGCAGAAAATTTGTGCCAGCGCCATTGATTTCTGGCACCCGCCCACCGCAGGCGCCCGCGCCCGGACCAAGCCACCTTTCAAGAGCTACACCTTCCTGCTCAACGCGGTGGACGATGCTTACGGCGGTTTAGAGCATCGCAATTCCACCGCCCTCATCTGCACGCGCAAGGACTTGCCGCGCACGGGCGTGACCAAAGCCAGCGAGGGCTACACCACCTTGCTCGGGCTGATCAGCCATGAGTATTTCCACACCTGGAATGTCAAGCGCCTGCGTCCTGCCGAATTCGCGCGCTACGACTACACACAGGAGAACTACACCGAGCTGCTCTGGTTCTTTGAAGGCTTCACCAGTTATTACGACGATCTGCTCTTACGACGTGCGGGGCTGCTGGATGATGCGGGCTACTTGAAGCTGCTGAACAAGACCATCAACCAAGTGCTGCAAACCCCGGGGCGCAAAGTCCAGACAGTGGCACAAGCCAGCCGCGATGCCTGGCTCAAATACTACCGTCAGGATGAAAACACGCCCAACGCCACGGTGAGCTACTACACCAAAGGCGCTTTGGTCGCTTTGTGCCTGGACCTCACATTGCGCTCGCAAGGCCAAGCCACTTTGGACGATGTGATGCGCGCGTTGTGGCAGCGTTGTGCCGCCGGACCCATGACGCAAGATGATCTGCTGACGGTGCTCAAGGCGCTGAGCGGGCGCTCTTACGCCAGCGATTTGAATCGCTGGGTCCACAGCACGTCCGAGCTGCCGCTGAAAGATTTACTGACGCAACACGGCGTGCGCGTGCACGACGACCCCGCACAAACCGCTCAGCAACTGGGTCTGCGGGTGAGTGAAGGCGCGTCGATTCAGATCAAGACCGTGCTCTCGGGCAGCGTCGCCGAGAAAGCCGGCTTGTGCGCCGGCGATGAATGGTTGGGTGTCGAGGTGGGCAGCGGCACCAAGGCACAAGCCTGGCGCCTTGCCAAACTCGACGAGTTGAACTTGTATGCCGGTGCCTTCAAAAAAGTGCAGGCCTTGGTGAGCCGGGACAAGCGCTTGTTGCGCCTGCCGCTGACACTACCCGGCGCCGTCACCACCTGGCGACTAGCCGTGGCTGACGCGGCGGCCGTGACACGCTGGCTGACGCGCTAACTCTTCAGACCTTGGTGTTGCGTAAATCGAGCACGCGCTTGGCTTTGCCCACGCTGCGCTCCACGCCCCCTTCGGGCCGCAATTCAACGTCCACACTGGAGCCGATGTAGACCTTGATCTCGTACTGCAGCTGCTTGGCTGCGGCACGCGCTTCCAGGCTATCAGGGGCCACGCCTGGGCGTGTTTCCACCACCACCTGCAAATCATCCATCGGGCCGTTGCGTCTCAAAACGCATTGGTAGTGCGGTGCGAGTTCGGCGCGCTTGAGGATCAGCTCTTCGATCTGGGTGGGGAACACGTTGACGCCACGCACAATCATCATGTCGTCGCTGCGCCCGGTGATTTTTTCCATGCGCCGCATCGTGCGGGTGGTGCCGGGCAGCAAGCGCGTCAGGTCGCGCGTTCGGTAGCGGATGATGGGCAGGGCCTCTTTGGTCAGGCTGGTGAGCACGAGTTC
>CANGMW010000123.1 GCA_947454695.1 Comamonadaceae bacterium
AGCGCCAGCAGCTCGGCTTCCGTGCGCAAGTCGCGTGTCTCATTGCGGTTGTTGTCGATCAAGCTCCCGCCGGCACGGATGTACACATCGCCACCGTTAGAGGCCACCTGGTTGACCCACAAATTACCCGTCGCCTGCTTGAGGGCAATGCCGCGTGCCGCCGTGGCCGTGATGCCGCCGCCGGGCGAGTCTTCGGTCTGGATGTTCAGGGTGGACTTGACGGAGCCGTCGTCATTGAATTCGCCGATGCCGCCGCGGGGCGCATCCACCACAATGCTGGTGCCCGACACATGCACCTTGGTGGGGTCAACGCCGACGATGTTTTCATCCCCCATCAACCAGATTTTTCCGGTGGTGGAGACCTGGTTGATGCGCAAGGCGCCGCCCAGACTCTGGAACGCCACATTGCCGCTGGTGGAAACCGCCGTGAACGAGCCGTCACCGGTGATCACATTGATGGGCGCACCCTGCGAGCCAATGCCGGTGGCGGCATAAAAGCGCAAATCGTTACCGGTGGTGGATGCGCCACCACTGAGTTGTTGGATCGAGCCTGAGGTCGAGGTGAGCGACACCAGGCCACTCTCATTTTTCACATTGCCAAACAGGCGAATATCGCCGACGCTGCTGACATTGATAGCGCCGCTGTTGTAGCCCACGAATTCAATGGCAATGGGCAGATCCGCGCGCACGCGTTGCGTGAACACGTCTTTTTTGCCGACTTCGGTGCGGTAATCCACGTAGTACGTTTTCTTGAAGCACAAGAAACCGCACTTGGACCATTGGCGCCTGTAGGTTTGTTTTTCTTCTGCCGTGGTGACGGTTTGCGTACCCATCCAGAAGTTGGCCGACGGCGCGTTCGAGGTCGTGACGTAAATGCCCTCGGGCATGGCCGACGCGGTCTTGTTGATCGTGTCCACGCTGTTCCAGTTGATTGAGCCTAAGTTGATGGCCCCCCACAACATGGACGACTTCTGGTACCAGTACCGCTTTTCCTGGTTGTACTCATAGCCCGCCGACCACACATACGTGCTGTTGGCCACCGGGGCGTAAGCGAAGGTGGCTTCCAAATCGGGGCGGCCCGCATCGGGCGAGGCCAAGGTGGAATAGCTCGAGCTCAAGACGGTAGCGCCCGCGCCCCGACCCGCCGTGGTGGTCGCTTTGAATTGGCCTGCCACATTGCGTTCATACGTCGTGACTTCATAGGCAATGACGGTGCCGCTGCCGTTGTACACCGGTTTGCTCAAGTCCGTAATGCGGATCACGCCCGCCCCACCGCCCGTGTCCAAGCCCAGCACATCGATGCCGTAGCCGGTTTGGTTGGTGATGTTGAAGCGGGCGTAGCCGTCCAGCGCGCGGATCACGCCGCCCCCGGTGTTGATGATGGAGCCCACCATTTCCACCAGACCCCCGGTGACGTTGGTCTGCGCCAATTTCAGCCGGTTGCTCTCGGCGTCAAAGTAAATGAGGGGCTCATTGCGTCGCGCCGTCAGGGCCGCAATTTGGCTGTCTCTCTGGGACAGCGTGATCGTGCCGTTGGCAAACTGTTTGTTGATTTCGGTTTCGCTGTCGGTAGGCAGGCGGCCGCTGACCTGAACCATGGAGGAGCGGCCTTGCGCGATGTAGCTGCCCCGGTGCGCCGCCCAATCGGATTTCCACGTGTTGATCCGGCTGCCCACCGACGCATTGGTGAGCGTGACCGCGTAGCCGGACTGGCCTGACTGCACGGTGCCGTTGATGTTGAGGTAGCGCGCGCCCATGAAGATGGCACCGCTGGCGTAAATGCCGCCTGCGCCGTTCTTCACGCAATTGGCGTTGTAGCTGGTGGCACCGGCATTGCCCGCCCGCGCGGTGCCGCAGGCGGTGATGCCCATGTTGTTGAGCTTGGTCTGCTGGTCGTCGGTGTAAGCCACCGCGTACAAGTTTTCCGGCGAGCCGCCGATCGATTGGCTCACGGTCGGGGAGGCCAGCACAAAATTCTTGCCCGCGTTGATCTGGATTTCCAGACCGTCCAGGCGCGGTGTGTACAAAGGATCTTCACCAATGACCGAGATGCTGCCGGTGGTGTTCTCCAAAATGATGGGGCCCAGCTTGTTGTAAGCCGTGCCATTGACCCGGATTTCCGGCGCGCGCATCTGGTCTTGGCGCAAATCCGCGCTGGTGCCATCGGGGGCGGTCGCGATCACGGGTGAGGAAGCCACCACGCCCGTGGAAATGTAGTTGTTCGACACCCGGATGGTGGGCAGCGCTTCGGATGGCCCGCCCCCGCGCGTGTCGATGCTGTCCACCGTCAGGCCCAAGCCCGTTTTGGTATCGCGGTTGAAGCTGGCAATGTCGGCATTGCTCTTGAGGTAGCTGCCGTTGTATTTGGCAAAGCCGCCGGTGCTGTCGATGATCAGGTCTTTGACCCGCACGTTCATCGGGCTGTTGTTCTGGATCGTGATTTCGGAGTCGGCCCGTGCGACCAGCGACGCATTGCCCGTGACGTTGTCGCCAAAGAGCTCGATGTTGCCGCTGCCGGCCCGCACGCTCTTGAAGGTAATGAAAGTACCCGGTACTTTTTCCTGCGGCACGACCATGGTCGAACCGGTGGCCGGGTCGGTTTCTAATTTGGCAAAGCCCTCGCGCAACAAGGTCTGCAGGTAAAAGGCCAGCTCGGCCTCCACGAAGGCACGCACTTCTGGGATGTCGCCGTAGTTCTTCAGCTGGTCGTACAGCGTTTGCAAGTAGGCAGCACCCGTGGCGGCCAAGTCTTCGGTGCCGATGCTGTAGCGAATATTGCCTAGCGAATTCGCGGTCGTCACCGAGCCGTCGGCATTGATGACGATGCGTTGCTTGTTGCCGTAACCGGCTTCAAATGTGCCGCTCAGGGCCGCATTTGCATTGAGGTGTTTGGTGGAGCTGCCGTACTCGCTGCTGATACCCATCAGCTCACCCACATCGCGGGTCCAATCGCTGACCTTGCCTTTGCCTTCCACCACATAGGTGCCAACAATGCCGCCGAGCTGAATCGTGCCGCCGGAACGCACGGCATTGCCATTGACGGTCAGGTTGTTGGTCAGGTTCAGCGTGGCGCTCACATCGGGGTTGATGGACACCGGAATGGCCGCGTGGTTGAACAAGTCCGCGCGGGCGGTGACGAAACTCTTGTTGCGCCAGAAATCTTTGTCCTGACCGGCCAGCAGCGAAATTGCGCTGTCGGCAATCAAATTGGTGCCGCTGCCGATGGTGACCTGGTTGGTGACATTGGCCAGCGCCAAAGCATCGCCTTGCGCACCGGCGGCGGCACCAAAGGTTTTGGTGATTGTGTTGGCCTCAATGTCCACATAGGACAGCGCATTGATGTTGACCTGACCGGCCACGTACACGTTGTCGCGCGCGCCCAGTTTGGCGGTGGCGTTGGCAGTGGAGCGGATTTCGGTGTTGACCAGCGCAATCGGAATCGCACCGCCCAAATCCAGCCGCCCGAGGGAGGAGCCGCGCAACTGGTTATAGGCGCGCAATTCCAGCAAGCCGTTGTTGTCTGAACCCAGCGAGATCGTGACGTCGTCGCCGATCTCGGCCACGGCATTGCCGTTGATGGTCGTGTTGGCGTCGGCGCCGGCACCTGCGAGCACACCGCCGCCGCCGCCTTGTGCGCTCACGGCCGTGAGGTCTTTGCGTTCGACATTGTTATTGGCCAAGACGCGCAGCTGCGCGCCGGTCAGATTGGCGTTGCTCTCCAGCAGCGCGGTGGCCGTGCCGTTCAGCGTGGCCTGGGTGACCGCACCCGAACCGCCGAAGGCCGAGGCATTGATGGTGGAGGTTTGGCTGTCATAGCGCAGCGTGCGGTCGGCAGTGATGGTCGTGATGCCATCCACCAACAGGCCCGCGCTCGCAGTGGACAAGGTGGCGGTGACGTTTTGCGTATGGTTGACGCGTGCATCCGCCCCCGCGCCGGCCACCACACCGCCTGCGCCCGCCACCGCATTGGCGTCCACGATGTCATTGCCGCGCCCGCTCACGTTCAACTGGCCACGCACGCGGCCACCGAGCCCGCGGGCATAAGTCGCCACCGTGGAGTCGCTCTCTGTCAAAGCCACGGCCACACCCACCCCCACAAAGCCCACACCCACGCCGGTGGCGGTGGTGGACATCGTCACCGCGTCGCTGGACGAGATGCCCACATCGCCGCTGGCGGCCAAGGTGGCACCGTTGGAAAAAGTCACCGACGCCGTGCCGGTGTTGTTGGCGGTGGCCGCTGCGCCTTGCGCACCGACCAACAAGCCGCCGCCGCCGGCCAGGGCATTGGCCGTCACGCTGGCGTCGCCGCTACCCAACACGGCCGACACCAGCATGTTGTTGCCGCTCAAAGACAAAGGCCCGTTAGCGAGCACGCGCACCGAGGTATCCACTTCGGACATGGCCACCGAAACGCCCACCGCCGCCCCGCGGGCCACCGAAATACCGATGGCGTTGGTCGATGCGCTGGGCGTGGATTTGGCCGACAACTCCAAGTCGCCGGTGCCCGCGTCCAACGCGGTGCCGCTGGCCAGCGTGAGCGTGACCGCGCCGCTGTCGGTTGCCGTGGCTCCGGCACCCGAGCCGGCATACACACCGGCTGAGCCGCCGGTGGCTTGGGCTATTGAAGAGGCATCGCGTTCCGCCAAAGCCTTCCAGCCCACACCCGTGTGCTGACCGCTCACGCTGGTGGACACGCTGCCCGACTGCGTGGCGGTGGCCGTGACCACGCCGATCGATACAAATCCCACGGCCGAGCCCACCGCGTCGCTGCGCATGGAGGCCTGGTCCAAGGCCGTGACATTCACTGCCCCGCCCACCGTGGAGGTGCCCGCCAGCGTCACGGTGTTGGCTGTGGTGTTGGAGGCCACCGACACGGCCGCACCCACGCCGACAAAGCCGCCGGCGCCGGCAATGGCTCGGCTCTCCACCGCAGGCGTACCCTGCGAGGGCGTGCGCGTGCCGGACTGGATGTTCATGTCGCCTGCCACGTTGAGGCTGCCGACCGACACGCCCGCGTGGTTGGCGCCGCCCAAGAGCGTGATGGCCACGCCCGCGCTGACACCGGCTGCGCCGCCTAAGGCCACCGCGCCGGCACTGTTGTCCACCCAGGTGCGGTCAAGTCCCGAGACCGACATCGAGCCGGCCGTGATCGATTGCGCCGCCACCGTGGCCGACGTGTGGTGCGACCCCGTGGCGCCTGCATACGCGCCTTGCGTGTCGTAATGGCCACTGTTGTTCAGCGAGGAGGACTCGCTGCCCGACATCGCACCCCCGGTGCCTTGCGAGCGGTCGGATTGGGTCGCGGTGTTCACCTTGCCCATGGTGCTGTTGCTGCCCGTCAACTCGCTGTTGGAATTGCTGTCGGGCGCACTGCCAAACACCAGCACGCCTACGGCGCCACTCACGCCGGCAAAACCGCCGCCGCCGGCCGTGGCGGTGATCATGTTGATGGTGGCATCGCGCTGGGCCGACACGGTCAAGGCGCCTGAGACGGTCACGCTTTGCGCGTCGACCACGGCGTCCACCGTGCTCTTGCCGATCACCACATTGGCCGAGGTGCCGATGCCGGCGACACCGCCCACACCCACCTGGCCCGCGTTGTTGTTGATCGTGACGCGTTCATTGGCCGTCACCGACAGGGAGCCCGCGCCCGCGGCCTTGGCCAGCGTCACGCGCGAGGTCTCACCTGCAGCAGTGGTCACCAGCGCAGTGAGCACGCCGTCGCCCAAAGTTCTCAGGTCGGCGGTGTAGCTGCCATCGGCATTCATATTGGCCGTGACCGCGCGCGTGCCGTCACTCACCGTGACCACGGCGTCGCCTGTGGCCTGAATTCCGTTGGCGCCTTTGAGCACAAAACGCACCGCGCCAAAGTTACGCGCATCGACCTGGTCAAAGCTGGACAAGGTCGCGATGCGGGTCGAAGCCGCCGGCAAGCTCGCCGCCACCGGGGCGTTGTCCGCGCTGTTGATGCCGGTCGATTTGTACAGGGTGGTGGTCGAGACCTTGCTCACGCCGCCTTCGGTCACCACCACTTGGGCCATCAAGGCCCCATCGGCCAGGTCCGCGACGTTGGCGGTGTAGGTGCCGTCAGCTTGACGCACCGCGGTCACCGAATTGTCGCCATCACTCACCGTCACCACGGCTGAGGCCGGGTTCACCCGACCCGTGAGGCTATTGAGACTAAAGCGCACGGTGGACTGGTTGCTGGTGTCCACATTGTCGTAGTCGGACGCCAGCGTGATGGTCACCGGCGCGTTGTTGGCCGAGGACACCAAGCCGCTGGCCAGCGTGCGTTTGCTCAAAGTCGAGTTACCGCTGAGGCGTGCTTCGGTGGTGCCTTCCATCACGGTGACCGCTGCACCCACGGCCACACCGGCGATTCCGCCGCCGGCCGCCGCAGCGCTCACCGCTAAAGTTTGGGTGCCGTTATTGGCTGCAATGACTACCGCACCGTCGGCCTGCATATTGGTGTCGCTGACCTTGGCCCGCACGGTCGAGCCCGACACATTGACCGCAAAACTCAAGCCTGCACCTACCGCGCCGCCACCGGCAATGGAGCCCGCCACCAGGTTGGTGCTGTTGGTGCCGTCGGCCAGGACCGAAATACTGTCCGCGTTCACATTGGATTGGTCAATCCAGGCCACGGTATTGCCTTTGACCAGCACCACATCACCGCTGCCGGCAATGCCAGCTAATGCACCACCAGCCGCGCCGGCTGAAATTTGGGCCACCGAGTTGGTCGACAGGGCTTTGACGATGGCTGAATTCTGCGAAATGACATCCGAGTTGAAGACTTCAGCACGGGTGCTGCGGTCAATGATCTCGGTGCCGGTAGCACCCGACACACCCACCGCGCCGATGGCCAGGGCCGCTGCCGAGCTGGCCACCATGGCATGGTTGGAGGCCATCACCAGCAAGTTCTGGTCGGGGCCGGTGCCGCCCCAGATGTCATCGTTGATGAACTGCACATGGTCGATGTAGGCGCGTGTGGTGCCGCCGATCTGGTCCACATTCACCGAGGCCCCTGCCGCACCGGCCGCACCGCCGCTGGCCACGGCCGTCATCGCGCCGATCTGTTCAATCGAGGTGGCCTGAACCGTCAGACCTTTGTGTGTGCGGGTGTTGAAGCTCGCACCGGTGAGCACCGAGTCCGACACCTGCGAAATATTGCTCAAGTCCGGGCTGCTGGCCAGACCGCTGTCTTTGACCGTCAGGCCATTGCCTTCGCCACGCGCGGTCACATGGGTGTTGCTGCCCGCAACCCCGGCCGTGGTGCTGCTGGTGATGATGTTGGTCACCACGCCACCGCCCAAGCCGACACCGGCTGCGCCCAGACTGACCGCGCCGGCCAGCGCTTTGATGCGGTCGCGGCTGTTGGCCGTCACCGCGATCGACCCGCCGGTGGACACATTGGTCACCTTGTTGTCGTCGCCGCCGATCAGCGCCTGGGTTTGAGAGTCAATGATGCTCACCGCCACCGAGCCTTGCACCCCGACGGCGCCCGCGCTCATACCCACCGCGATGGTTTGGATGAGGGTGTCGCTGTCAGCGGCCACGACCTCGTCATGGGCAAAAACGCCCGCGTTGCCGGTGATGCTGGCGTTGGTGTGCGTGCCGATGCGGTTCACGGCCACTGCCGCACCCACACTGGCGCCGCCGCTGCCCGAGAAATTGCCGGCCA
>CANGMW010000124.1 GCA_947454695.1 Comamonadaceae bacterium
CGCGCCTGCGTGCTGGCGCTGTGGCGCGGCCAAGCGCAACGCAGCTACAACGTGAACGACGATTCAACGATGAAGATGGGCGACTACATGGATTTGGCCGCCGACCTCTACGCCCTGCCCCGCCCGCCGCGGGTGACGCGCGCCCAGGCAGCAGCGCAACTCTCGCCCATGTTGCTCAGCTTCATGAGCGAATCAAGACGCATGGTCAACACGCGGATGAAGCAGGCGTTGCGGCTGGTGCTGCGGTATCCGACGGTGGCGTCGGGCTTGCAGGGTAAATGGCTATCACGGGTAGACGTGTAGTCCCTAAAAGACAAAAGTCCGCACCGTTTTGAACGTGTGCGGACTTGTAGCTGGTGCCCGGGGCCGGAATCGAACCGGCACGCCTTGCGGCGGGGGATTTTGAGTCCCCTGCGTCTACCAATTTCACCACCCGGGCGGGTAATTTGTGAAGTCTGTGATTATCGCTTATTTTTTCCCCTGATTGGGCTGGCAACTCAAAATTGACCCATCGAATTCCTGCAGGTCAAGGTTTGGCGGGGTGATGGCCAGGGATAACGCCCCTCACGGGTAAATACTCTAGCCCGCGAAAAAATGAGGCCAGACAATTTTGGCAACTAACTCGCTCAAGAAACCTTCCTAAAAACATCTGAACGGATAACTCAATGATCAATGAAATCGTGGTGCTCGGTGAATTGTCGATGCGTGAAGACGTGTCCATGGAGGAGTACAACCAGCTGCTGGGGCAGATGTACAAAATCGTCACGGCCATGCCGGGCTTTCAGTCGGTCAAAAAATACACCGCAGAGGATGGCGACACCGTGAACATTTACCGCTTTGAATCCGAGGCTGCGCTGGAGGCGTGGCGCACGCAACCCGATCACGTCGCGGCCATGAAACGAGGTCATGATGAGTTTTACGCCGGCGGACATTTGCAAATTTGCAAAGTGATCCGCGAAGTGGGCTTCAAAAAGTCTTAAGCACAGCCACGGCTCACCCGCTGCGCTTCTAAGCGCCTCGGGTTTGCCCTCTGTTGTTCATGGCGCTTCTCGTCAGAATGGGTTCTTTCGCTTTAGGTGTCGCAGCCGCTCACCACGCTTATTCGCGGTGAAGCGCATGGAATAACCAACAGGAGACAACGTTGAAATACATCATCAAAGCCATCTTGGTCTTGGCCATCGTGCTGGTTCAAGTTTTTCCGACCTTGGCGAAGTCGGCCAAGATCCAATCGGAGGACTTCTTCGTACCCTCGCAAGCCCCGGGCATACAACTCTTCATGCGCTACAAACACCAAGCCGGCGTGAAGGCCACTTCCGGCGACAAGATTTTGTTGTTTGTGCACGGCGCCACTTACCCGGCTGAAACCGCCTTTGATTTGCCGATTGAAGGCATGTCCATGATGGATTTGTTTGCTGCCAGGGGCTATGACGTCTACTTGGTGGATGTGCGCGGCTATGGCCGCTCGACACGTCCGCCGGAGATGGAGCAGCCCGCGCAAGACAACGCCCCCATCGTGCACACGGCCGATGCGGTGAGCGACTTCGGCTCCGCGGTCGACGCGATTTTGAAGCGCCACAACGTGTCCAAAATCAACATCATGGGCTGGTCCTGGGGTACGTCCATTGTGGGCATGTACACCAGCCAGAACAACGCCAAGGTCAACCGGATGGTGATGTTCGCGCCCTTGTGGCTCTTTGCCAAAGAAACCGCGCTGCCCACCGGCCCGTCCACCGCCAAACTGGGTGCCTACCGCACCGTCTCCAAAGACAGTGCCAAAGCACGCTGGCTCAAAGGACTGACCCCGGCGCAAGCGCAAGGCCTGATTCCTCCGGGCGTGTTTGAAGCCTGGGCCGATGCCACCTGGGCCACCGACCCCAAAGGCGGCTCGGGCAATCTGCGCGCACCCAATGGCGTGATTGACGACGTGATGAACCAATGGCAGCAGGACAAACCCCTGTACGACCCGGGCAAGATCACCGTGCCGTCCTTTCTGATCCATGCCGAGTGGGATGCTGACTTACCGCTGTACCAGACACTGGGCATGTTCAAGGCCCTGACCAACGCGCCCTACAAGCGCCATGTCGAACTGGGTGAAGGCACGCACACGGTCATGCTCGAGAAAAACCGCATGCAGTTTTTCCGCGAGATTGCGGGCTTCCTGGATGAACGCAACCCTTTGGCCTTGAAATGAGGCACTGACACCAAGGTCCATCGCTCAGATGGTCCGTTGACGTCTACAGCCGCCAAGGTTCGCCTTGGCGCGCTGTGGGCAAGTTTTGAACTTATGGCAAAGTGTGGGGATGAAATACCCGACGATTGAAGACAGCATCGGCAAGACCCCGCTGGTGGCCCTGCAGCGCATTGAAGCGTCTGCCAACGCGGCCCGCGGCAACGTGGTCTTGGGCAAGCTCGAAGGCAACAACCCGGCCGGCTCGGTCAAAGACCGACCGGCGCTTTCCATGATCCGCCGTGCCGAAGAGCGCGGAGAAATCAAGCCCGGCGACACCCTGATTGAAGCCACGTCCGGCAACACCGGCATTGCGCTGGCCATGGCAGCGGCCATCAAGGGCTATCGCATGGTGCTGATCATGCCGGAGGACTTGTCGATTGAGCGCGCCCAGACCATGAAGGCTTTTGGCGCAGAACTCATCCTCACCCCCAAGTCCGGCGGCATGGAATACGCGCGCGACTTGTCCGAGCAAATGGTTAAGCAAGGCAAGGGCCGCGTGCTCGACCAGTTTGCCAACCCGGACAACCCGCGCATCCACTATGAGACCACCGGCCCGGAAATCTGGGAACAGACGGGCAAGCGCATCACCCATTTTGTGAGCGCCATGGGCACCACCGGCACCATCACGGGTGTGGCTAAATTTCTCAAAGAAAAAAATTCGAAGATCAAGATCATCGGCGCACAGCCTGAAGAAGGCTCGCGCATCCCGGGTATCCGGAAATGGCCGCAGGAATACCTGCCCAAAATTTATGACGCCAGCCTGGTGGACGAACTCGTTTATGTGAGCCAGTCCGATGCCGAAGAAATGTGCCGGCGCATGGCGCGCGAAGAAGGCATCTTTGCCGGCATCTCCGCCGCAGGCGCGTGCTGGGTGGCGCAACAAATCGCCCAGCGCGAAGAGAACGCCACCATCGTGTTCATCGTGTGCGACCGGGGCGACCGCTACCTGTCCACCGGCGTTTTTCCAGCATAAAAAATCTTAGATTCAGACACCACGAGGTCATCCATGAGCCACGGTTTCCGCTTTTGCCCGAAATGCGCCACGCCGCTGGAACACATCACCCGCGTGGAAGATGGTGGTGAAAAAGAACGCCTGAGCTGCCCGGCTTGCGACTACACCCACTGGAACAATCCCACCCCGGTGTTGGCCGCGGTGATTGAGTACGAGGGCCAGGTGCTCCTGGCACGCAACGCGGCCTGGCCGGGCAAGATGTACGCGCTCATCACCGGCTTCATGGAGGCCGGCGAAACACCGCAAGGCGGCATCGAGCGCGAGATTGCTGAAGAGACCTCGCTGCAAACGAGTGCGCTCAATCTCATCGGCGTGTACGACTTTCAACGCATGAACCAGGTCATCATTGCCTACCATGCGGTCTGCCATGGCGAGGTGCGCCTCTCGCCCGAGCTGGTGGACTACAAGTTGTATGCGCCCGAGACCGTGAAATGCTGGCCCGCAGGCACCGGCTACGCACTGGCCGATTGGCTGCGCACGCGCGGCCACGAACCTGAATTTATAGAGTGGTCCCGCAAGCCTTGAACGCGGGCCTTTGAAAAAAGACTTATGAACATCGACAAAGAAATCGACACCCGGGGGCTGAACTGCCCGCTGCCCATCCTCAAAGCCAAGAAAGCGCTCGCCGAGATGCAAAGCGGCCAGACGCTCAAAGTCCTGGCCACCGATGCCGGTTCACTGCGCGACTTTGTAGCCTTTGCCAAACAGACCGGCCATGAATTACTGGAACAAACCACCGTGGGTGCAGAGTTCACCCATGTGATGCGCCGCCGCTGATCAACGTACATTAAGCCACGTTGTAGCAAGTTTGACCGCAAGCTGTGACCCGCAATCAGATTTTTTGAAGCTGAAATCTCTGACTTTTTATACGGACTATCATCGGCGTTCTTGAAGCTAACGATACCAGTCATACCAAAAGCAGCCCATCAATGATTTTTTCAATTTTTTGCTACCCATCAGGCAGGCTAGAGATATGTATGCATTCGCGGATTACAGCTTGAATCGCTCAAATTGAATAGCAATATCACTTTGTCAAAGTAATTTTTTGGAGTTTAACTATGGGAATTTTCTCTGCACTATTTGGCAAACCAGCAGATAAAGTTGGGATCGCTATCCGTGAGAATTCAACTTTGGTTGATACTCATATGAAGAGCATTCACAGTGATATTGTTCAATATGGCGATTTCACTTTTGAATATCTTTATACAAGCAATGAGCCAATTTCAAGCAATGGAACTTATGGTTCTGTAATTTACATTAGAGTTGAAAGTCCAGTCCATGAGTTTGTTTCGTCTTTGCCAAAAGATTTTCCTGAAATACAGGAGTCGATTGACAAACATCAAAAACAATATTCAGGGCTTCCTAACAACATATCTAAGCAAATGACTCGTTGGCTGTACTTTAATATGACAAAGAATTTTCGCGCCTGCTAATTTTTGGAATTTAGATACATTCGACCTATGGGTCCATTAATGAAGTAAGTAGCGTGTATCTTTTAAAAGTTAGTCAGCAAGACACTTGTATAAGATTTGTTGTGAAAAAGTGCGGCGCGACTAACAGCGCCTCCACAAACTGTCCTTATGCAGCAACATTTCATTTGCTGATCAGGACCTAAATTTTCACATTGAGCGCGCGCAGGTAGTCGCGAAACCCCGCACCCACCTCCGGGTGTTGCAGGGCCAGCTCCACCGTCGCCTCCAGAAAGCCTTCCTTGCTACCACAATCGTAGCGCTTGCCTTCGTACTGGTAAGCATGCACGCGCTCGTGATGGAGCAAGCCGGCAATGCCATCGGTCAACTGAATTTCGCCGCCGGCACCGCGGGGTTGTTGGCGAATCTGCTCGTACACCGCATTGGTGAGGATGTAGCGCCCGGCCACTGCCATGCGTGAAGGTGCTTTCTCAGGCGTGGGTTTCTCCACAATCTGGCTGATGTTGAGCAGGCGCTCACCATCGGGCTGACCCACCACAATGCCGTAGCGACGTACCTGGTCTTGCGGCACTTCCTGCACTGCGATCACCGAGTTGCCCAGTCGCTCATAAGCCTGCACCATCTGTGCCAAGACGGAGGCGCCACCGGCCGGCCCGATCATCAGGTCATCGGCCAACAGCACCGCAAAGGGCGCACCACCCGTGAGGTGCTCGGCGCACAAGACGGCGTGACCCAAACCCAAAGCGTGCGACTGACGCACATAGGTGCAATCCATGTCGGATGGTTGCACCGAGCGCACCAGATCGAGCAAGGCTTGCTTGCCCTGGGTTTGCAACTCGTTCTCCAGCTCATACGCCGTGTCGAAATGGTCTTCAATCGCACGCTTGTTGCGTCCGGTGACGAACACCATGTGGCGAATGCCAGCCGCATAGGCCTCTTCCACCGCGTACTGGATCAGCGGCTTGTCCACCACCGGCAGCATCTCTTTGGGCGCGGCTTTGGTCGCCGGCAGAAAACGCGTGCCCAGACCGGCCACGGGGAACACAGCGGTGTTGATTTTTTTCATGGTGTCGGCTTTGGTTCAGAAAAAGACTCAACCCAGGCGGGCGAGTTGTTCCTTGATTTTGTCCAAGGTGGCCTGGAAGTCGGCCACACGTTTTTTCTCTTGATCGATCACTGCCGGCGGCGCCTTGGCCACAAAGGCCTCGTTGCTGAGCTTGCCGTGGGCTTTGGCGATTTCGCCCTCTAAGCGGGTGGCTTCCTTGCCCAGACGCACTTTCTCGGCGGCCACATCGACTTCCATGTGCAGACACACACGCAAGGCACCCGCCACCGCCACCGGTGAGGCTTGGGCCGCAGCAGCCCAGGCGGCCTCATCGTCAAACAAGGTCACTTCGCTCAGTTTGGCCAGCGCTTGCAAGACCGGGCCGAACTGCTTGAGGAATGCCGCTTCGTCGGCGTTGGCAGCCACCGCATACAGCGGCAGACGTGTTGCAGGCGAGACCTTCATCTCGCCGCGCAAATTGCGGCAGGCATCCACCAGCTGTTTGAGCTTGCTCACCTGGGCCATGGCCGCGTGGTCAATGCGCTCGGGCTGGCTCACCGGGTAAGCGGCTACGCTCACCGACTCGCCAGCACGTCCGGCCACGGGAGCCACTTTTTGCCAGAGCTCTTCGGTGATGAAGGGGATCAGCGGGTGCGCCAGACGCATGATGGTTTCCAGCGTGCGGATCAGGGTACGGCGCGTGGCGCGCTGCTGCGCGTCGCTACCGGTGTTGATCTGCACCTTGGCAATCTCCAGGTACCAGTCGCAGAACTCGTTCCAGACAAAGTCGTAAATCGTGTTGGCGACGTTGTCCAGACGGTAGTCGGTAAAGCCTTGTGCGACTTGCGCCTCGACCTGCTGCAAAAGCGAGGTGATCCAGCGGTCAGCGTCGCTGAAGGCCAGATAGCCGTGCGCTGGTCCGCCCACCGAGCACTCTTCTTTGGTGTGCTCTTTGAGGCCGCAGTCATGGCCTTCGCAATTCATCAGCACAAAGCGGGTGGCGTTCCACAGCTTGTTGCAGAAGTTGCGGTAGCCCTCGCAGCGCTTGGCGTCAAAGTTGATGTTGCGCCCCAGGCTGGCCAGCGAGGCAAAGGTGAAGCGCAGCGCGTCGGCACCGAAGGCGGGAATGCCTTCGGGGAATTCTTTTTCGGTGTTCTTGCGCACTTGCGGCGCCGTCTCGGGCTTGCGCAGACCGGTGGTGCGTTTATCCAGCAAGGGAGCGAGTTCAATGCCGTCGATCAGGTCCACCGGGTCGAGCACATTGCCTTCGGACTTGCTCATTTTCTGGCCTTGCGCATCGCGCACCAGGCCGTGGATGTAGACGTGCTTGAACGGCACCTTGCCGGTGAAGTGCGTCGTCATCATGATCATGCGGGCGACCCAGAAGAAGATGATGTCGTAGCCGGTCACCAGGACGGAGCTGGGCAGGTAGAGGTCGTAGTCGCTCAGGCTTGGGTTGTTGCTGGCGTTGGCGTTGGCGTTGGCGTTGGCCTCGCCCGCAGCGGCGGCAGTGCCGACCGCGCTCATACGCGCTGCGCGCGCCAAATCGCTCGGATCGGCGCTGCCGCCGCTTTGGGCTGACGAGGTTTCGCCGCTGGGCCGCCCCGAGGCGAAACGCGCCCCCTCGGGGGGCAGCGAACCACGCGCAGCGGGGAGCGTGGGGGCCATATCCAGGGGCCATCCCATGGTGGAGAACGGCACCAAGGCTGATGAATACCAAGTATCTAAAACATCCTCGTCGCGCTTGAGCGTTTTGCCCGGCGCTTTGGCTTGCGCTTCGGCTTCATTGCGCGCGACGATGACCTGACCATCTTCGTCGTACCAGGCGGGAATCTGGTGACCCCACCAGAGTTGGCGGCTGATGCACCAGTCCTGGATGTTGTTCATCCACTGGTTGTAG
>CANGMW010000125.1 GCA_947454695.1 Comamonadaceae bacterium
ATGGTGCCACCGGCCAGCACCACCGAAGCGTTCACATCTAAAACCCCGGTGCTGATCACAGCGCCGCCCACATAGGCATAGACATAGCCGCCCGCTTTGTCGAACTCCAGGTAGGTATTCACATCAACCGGCAGGTAGACCACATCCCCGGCGATCGACACGCCCCCGGATGAGGCGGTGAGCACCGGGTTGACCACACTCCCCGTCCAAGTCAAATTGCCGCCATAGCTTTGGGCCCCGGTCGTGGTCACGTTGCCGCCCAAGGTGGTGGTTTGCGCCGTGGCGGTGTCGCCACCGGTGATGGTGAGGTAGGCCAGCGGGGTGGTGTCGCCCACCGCTGCGCCAAAGGTGACGTCCCCACTGCCGTTGGTGATGGTCAGGCCATAAGCCCCATCCACCGTCGAGCCGAATTGAACGGCAGCGTTGGTGTTGACTGCAATGCTGTTGAGCGTGCTCAAGGAGGTGTTAGCCGCCAAGGTCACCGCACCGGTGTAGGTTTGCGTGCCGGCGGTTTGGATGCTGCCCGCCAAAGTGCTGTCACCCGCCACCGACAAGTGGGCCACGTTGACACTGTTGGTGATGGCCGCACCCGGACGCATGATCAAGTTGGCAGCCAATTGAACCGTTCCGGTGTAGGTGAGGTCCAAAACACTGGACGCATCCACCTGCACATCGCCTGTCCCCAAGGCCGTTGCGCTGTCAGCGCGGATCGTGCCGCCTTCGATGGTGGTCCCGCCGCTGTAGCTGTTGTTGCCCGACAGGGTCAGCACGCCACCCGATCCTTGCTTGACCAGGGCAGTTTCACCGGAGATGGCACCATTCACACGGCTCTGGTTGGAGGTGGAATGGATGGTGAGCGTGGTGAGGTTACTCACATCGCCGCCGATGGTGGCTTTGCCGGAACCAGAATGAATGGTCAAGGCAAACGCATTTTGGTTGACGTTGTTGACGGACAGCACCGCCACGCCCGAGCCGCCGTTGCCACCCGAGACGCCATACCAAACACCGCCACCGCCGCCGCCCGTGTGGTCGACGCCGGATGAGCCACTGCTTTCACCAAAACCGGGGCCACGCGCGCCGTTACCGCCACCGCCTGCGCCCCCGATAGAGACGCTCCCTCGAAAAGCGCCGCCACCGCCGCCGCCGCCATAGGTGGTGGACGTTCCGGTGATGTTGTAGGTGGCGCCCGCACCGCCCGGGCCGCTGAAGGCATTACCGCCACCGCCGCCACCGCCAGCTAAAGAATTACCACCGCCATCCGCCCCTTGGCCGCTCGTTCCCGTACCCGCGGCTCCGCCGGTGGCGTTGGCTCCGCCGCCGGAGCCACCGTTACCACCGGCACCAGAACCCGAAGCGCCGCCGCCGCCGCCCAGGGCCGTCAAACTCAAAGAGCCGCCCGTCAAAGAAGTCTCGCCGCCGTTTTGGCCTGGAATCGAACTGTTTGTGCTGCCACTGCCACCCAATCCGACACGAACGGTGTAGGTGGTGCCTGCGCCCATGGAAGCCGTGCTCGACAAAATGCCGCCGCCACCCCCACCGCCCGCTTGGTTGTTGCCGCCGCCACCACCGCCGCCCACCAATAGGTACGAGGTCAGTGCGCTGGTCGCGGGGGCGTAGTTGTAGGTGCCGGAGCCTGCGTTGCCAAAACTGTAATTCGCGCTGGCCGTCGCGCCCGACGTGCCTGTATAGGTGATGGACAAGCCACTGCCGCCGCCGTCGTTGCTGTTGGCCACATAGCTGCTGTAGGTGAGACCGCCATCGGTGCTGACCAAATAGTCCCCGGAGCTGAAGAACTGAATGGTGCTGAGCTGCGATACAAAAGTGGCATTCACATTGCCCGCCACCGTCACATCGCTGTTGCTGGTCGTCAGAGTGGCGTCGGCCGCCAACAGCAAATTGCCGCCATAACGCTGCGCCCCGGTGGTGGTCACGTTGCCATTGAGCGTCGTCGTTTGCGCGGTGGCCGTGTCGCCCCCGGTGATGGTGAGGAAGCCCAGGGGCGTGGTGTCACCCACCGCCCCACCGAACACCACATCACCCGCACCCGTGTCCAGCGTGAGCCCGTGCTGGTTGGCAGGCGCGCTGTCGAGCGGGCCGTTGAAGGTGATGGCGGCATTGGACGTTGTCAGGGTGATGCCACCCGTTTTGTTGATGAGGACCGCGCCGTTGTAAGTTTGTGAGCCCGCGGTCGTGATGTTGGCCCGCAGGTCGATCGTGCCGCCGGTCAAGGTCAAATGACCGCCGTTCAGGGTGGTGGCCGTGATGGGGCTCAAGACAAAAATCGAATTGGCACTCGAAGAGCCGGTGGAAATGCTGACATCGGTGCCGCTGTTGAGCGAATTGGCAATGTCCGTGGCAGCCAAGTGGCTTGTTGCATCGGCGATGAATGCGGGGTCATAAGCTGTCCCCGAACGATTCTCATCAATCGTCACGTCATAGGGGTCCAATAACCAGGTCCCCCTGTGGCCCAAGCCGCTGAGACTGCGGGCGCTGACCCGGATGCCAGCGACATCCAAATGATTGCCCGATGTTTCGATGAAACCGCCATCGCCGCGCAGCGCGCCGCCCTGGGCAGACAGCGTGCCATGAGCGGCCAGCACCGAACCAAAAACCAGGACCTTGCCCCCGGCGCCGCTTTGCAGCGCACTGGCCGACAGGGTGCTTGCGGCGTCTACCAAGGTGTTGGCTGACGTGGGCAAGGCCCCCGACGTGCTCAATACCGGCAGCGTCGCCGCTACCGCGCGACTGCCTTCGAGCGGGTTGGCCTGGAAGTCGCGTCCCACCACAATATTGCCGCCGCCTAAGCGGCCGTCAGCCTCAACCGTCGCACCTATCAGGCGCGTGCTGAGCAGGCCCGCTAACGCGATCGTGCCGCCCGGACCCGCATCACCCTGCGCTTGCAGGCTGCCGGAAGCTTGCACCTGGCCAGCCGTCGACACCAGGCTGACCGTGCCACCGCTCAAGCCATTGGCCGTGATCTGGCTGTTGCTGTCGGCGTTGATGTCCCCGCTGGCGATGATTTGGATCGCTCCGCCTGGCCCCGCAGAGGCATTGGCGCTCAGCGTGCCCGATGGGTTCACCGAGCCTGCGACAAGGGAAATTCTGCCGCCGGTGCTGAAGCCGTTGGCCGAGATCACACCGGTGTTGTTGATGACCGACGCGCGCAAATCGGACACGGAATTGGCCGCAATCAAGACCTGCCCCTCACCCACCTGAATCAAGCGCTGGTTGCTGATGAGCGATTGCAGGGTCGAGGCATCCACCGAGACGCTCATGAGCTGGTTGCCCTGAATCGTCAAGGTGACTTTCTCGCCCGAAACCAGAGCCAACACATTGTTGGCCGACAGGTTGGCGAGCATCACGCCTTCATTGCGGACCTCAGGCGCCATCAAAGCGATGTAGCCATTGAGATGGTTGATGGTCAAGTTGCCTTGATTGACCACCGCACCCGTGCCGCCGCCGGTGAAACTCATTTTGCCGGCCAGGTAATCGGCGTCTTTGATGGCCATGGTGGTGGCCACCAAGCCACCCGTATTGACCTCGGCGCCCTGGCCGAAGATCACACCATTAGGGTTGACGAAGATCACCTGCCCTTTGGCATTGACCGCGCCGTCAATCATGGACGCCGTGGCCCCCATCACGCGGTTGAGCGTGGAGTCGGTGACCGCGTTCTGGTTGAAATTGACCGTGGCGCTCTTGCCCACGTTGAAGCTGTCCCAGTTGATCACCGCCCGCTGTGAACTCTGGTTGATGTTCATCACGCTGCCGGCCTGGCTGATGCTGGCCTGTCCGGCGCTCACCTGCCCGCCGCTGGGCAAGGCGTTAGCCGCCGGCCCACCGGCCAGTACCTGCGACGCTGCCAGAAATGCGGCCGAGAAAAACGTCAGCGCAGAAACGGTGGCGGGAATCTGTCCCGCGCGCACCGCGCTCTGCCCGACGGCAGTGCGGCTCGTCCAACGCGGCAGGGAAGATTTTTTAGATTTCAATTTCTAAGCTTCACGGTGTGGAAAGGCCAGCTGCGCCGTCTTAAAAAGCGTAAGACGCTTTCACCCAAGCCTGTACGGTGCGGTAGGCGTTGTCAGCATTGAGCTGCTGACCGCTGGCGTTGTACAAGGGGTTGTCGCCCAAACGAAAAGCGGCCAGCGCATTGACCGTCCAGCGTTGGTAGGTGTAGCGCACGATCGGGCCCACGCCGCCGATCTGGTAGCTGTTGTTGGCATTGCTGAGGCCTTGCCAACCCGAATAGGCGTTGATGAATTGGTCCACCATGCCCAGATCGGCAAACACGCCTGCCTGCCAGTGCTCGTTGTAGCGGTGCTGCAGTTCGGTCGAGAGGATGACGCCTTGCGAGCCGCCCCCTTGTGCGACCGGATAGGCCCGCACCGCATAGGGCCCTCCCAGATAAATCTGCTCGGAACTGTTGAGGTTTTTGTTGGCCAGTTGGCCATACACCGACACCAGCCAGGTGGTGTTGGGCAGGAAGGTCAGCTCCTGGTTGCGGCTGATGTAAAAGCCCAGCTTTTGGTAGCCGCCAGCCGTGCCGGGCCCAGCTGCATCCTGCGCCGCTTGGGTCGGGTTGTTGATTGACAAGTTGCCCAGAGTGAGCGTGAGGCTGTAACTCAGCGACGACTTCGCAGTGTCGGCAAAGTTGCCATTAAGCCCTGCCGTCACCGCGGAGATTTGGTAGTCGCTGATGTTTTGTTCCAGCTGGCTGTTGCTGTAGCGGCGGTCCTCATAGCTCAGACGCAAATTAGCCGTGCTGGTGGCCGCACGCCGCAGGGCGTAGCTCGCCGTCGCACCCAGTGTGCTGGCAGCGCCTTGCGTTTGTACGGCCGTTAGGCCGGACAAGGTTTGGTAGCTCAACGCACTGGCCTGCGCACCCACACGCCAGCCCGCATGGCCCACGGGCAATGAGTAGCCCAACTGCGCGTAAGTAGAGCCCATCGACAAGGAGGCATCCAGCGTCGCCTGGTCGCCTTGGCCCGACGGGTTGTTCAAGGCCAGATTGACGTTGGCCTGCTCCACCCCAGTACTGGGCGAGCCGAAGTTGCTCAAACCCGCCTGGCCACTGAACAGCGGACCGTCGCTGAGCTTCACCCGGAAATTACTCTCACCAGCCCCGGTACCCGCTTGAAACTCGCCAGCAGCCTGCACACCGGGCAGTTCGTTGAGCAAGAGTAAACCGCGCTCTAAGGGCTTGGTGTCGATGTAGGGGCTGTCATCGCGGCGGGTGATGATGTAGCGTCGTGCCATGTCGGTATTGACACGTAAAGCAGCGCCCTCTTTCGCCGGCCCGACCAGCACGGCGCCGAGTTTGCCCTCGGTGATTTCAATGACGATCTTGCCGTCTTGAATGTCTTGCGGCGGCACGGTGGCCAGCGCCACGCGGTGATTTTTTGCGTAAAAATTTTGAATCGCCGTCGTGACGTCTTTCAAGTCACTGAAGGTGATGTTGGATCGGGTCCAGGGTTTGACAAGCGCTTGCAGTTGCGCATCCGTCAGCAAGGTATTGCCTTTGAACACAAAGCCTTGAATCAATACCTTTTGCTCGTTGGCTTTGGGTTCTTTTTTCTCAACCGGGCGTTCACTGGGCACGGGTACAGCCGGTGGCGCGCGGTCAAGCTGGAGCTGTTGCTCCCGTTGTCTGGCGCCCGCATCCTGAGCTTGGGCAGCTGTCGCGCCCAACAAACTCAGCCCCATCAACACACCCGCACGCACGATCACCTTGTTTTTCATTTGTAGATCCGTAGGCCCCCATAGCGCGATCCACATGGCTGCAGATCAACCCAAATGAAACCGCATACCATGGCGGGCTAGTGCCTTAAATTTGGGCATTTGATGATATTTATCACTTTTAATGTTAGCATTTATGATAAGGCATTTTGATGACATTCGCGTGACAAAACCAATGTGGTGGCCAAGTCGTATAAGCCGTCATCGTTGTCTGCGAACCATGCCTTTCAATGCGTCCTTCAATGGTTCTGTGACCCCCGGTGTGCCCACGCGGTGGTGTGCTTTTCCAGCAGGCTGAACAGCTCGTACATGACCATGGCCATCGCGCCCACCACGACCAGACCGGCAAAGGCCAAACCCATTTGCATGGCCGAGCCGGCAGAGATGAGCAAATAGCCGATGCCTTCGTTGGCGGCCGTCATCTCCGAGACCGTGGTGCCCACAAAAGCCAGCGTGATCGCCACTTTGAGTGAGCCGTAAAAATAGGGCATGGAGCGCGGCAAGCCCACCTTGACCAGCACGTCCCAGCGCTTGGCGCCCAGCACGCGCAGCACGTCTTCGAGCTCCGGCTCCAAGGTCGCCAAGCCGGTGGCGATGTTGACCATGATCGGAAAGAAGCTGATCAAAAAGGCTGTGAGGATGGCCGGGCCCACGCCGATACCAAACCACACCACCAGAATCGGCACAAAGGCCGCTTTGGGCAAGGCGTTGAAACCGGTCATGAGCGGGTACACCGCGGCATAGGCCAGGCGCGAGCTGCCGATGACAAAGCCCAGCATGACGCCCACCACAATCGCGATGCCAAAGCCCACCATGGTGACCCAAAACGTGCGCCAGGCGTGGCCCGCAATCACGTCGCGGTACTCCACCATTTGCGCCCAGATGCGCAGCGGCGAAGGAAAGACAAACTCCGAGACCTGAAAAAGCGAGCACACCGCTTGCCACAGCACCAGCGTGAGCACCAAAAGCCCCCAGGGCGCCCATTGTTCAAGTTGTTTGGGTGTCATGGTGAGTCCTCATTGGCCGATGTTGATGCCGTCACGGCGCATGGCGCCGATGTGGCCGCGCAGCTCGTGCACGATGTCGGTGAACGCCGGGGTGTAGGTCACCTCCAGATCGCGCGGGCGGGGCAAGTGGATGTCGCGCTTGACGACAAAGCGGCCCGGGCTTTTGCTCATCACGTAGACGGTGTCGGCCAGAAAAACCGATTCACGCAAATCATGGGTGACCAGAATCACGTTGAAGCGCTGCTGGGCGTGCAAGTCGCGCAAGGTGCACCACAGCTCTTCGCGGGTGAAGGCATCGAGCGCGCCAAAGGGTTCATCGAGCAAAAGCATTTTGGGCTCATGGATGAGCGCGCGGCAGATGCTGGCGCGTTGCTGCATACCACCGGAGAGCTCCCAGGGGAATTTGCGCTCGTAGCCGGCGAGTCCCACGCTTTGCAAAAGCGCCATGGCGCGGTCCACGTACTCGGCTTTCTTGGCTTTGAAATTCGCGCGGTAGGGCTCGACGATTTCGAGCGGCAGCAAGACGTTGTCCAGCGTGGTGCGCCAAGGCAGCAGCGACGAGGACTGAAACGCCATGCCGCTGATCTTGAGCGGGCCATTGACCGGCTGGCCGTCGACATAAATTTCGCCACGGCTGGGTTTTTTCAATCCCGTGGTGAGCTTCATGAAGGTGGATTTGCCGCAACCCGAGGGTCCCACAATGGCGATGAACTCACCCTGCAAGACCTGCAGGTTGATGTCTTCGACCGCGAAGTGGTTCTGCGCCAGCAACTCGTCGTTGTAGGCGAGCCAGACGTTTTGAAAATCGACGAAGTGGTCAGGAGAAGCAGCCATGCACCGGTGCCTGCTTACTTTTTA
>CANGMW010000126.1 GCA_947454695.1 Comamonadaceae bacterium
CCCGATGCCTTGAGCAAAGGCACCATCAACGGCTGCGTTATCCCCTGGGAAGTGGTGCCCTCAGTCAAGGTGCACGAGCTCACCAAGTACCACGCCGAGTTCGACCCGGCTGGCGGCGCCCTGTACACCACCACCTTTGTGATGGCCATGAACAAGGCCAAGTACAACTCACTCCCGCCCGACCTGAAGCAAGTCATCGACAAAAACTCCGGCATCGAAACCTCGGGCTGGCTGGGCAAGGTTCAGCAGGGCAACGACCCGCTGGGCCGCAAAGCGGCCACCGACCGCGGCAACAACATCTTCACGGTGAGTGCTGCCGAGTCCCAGGAGTTCCGCCGCAAATCGCGTTCAATCGAGGTCGAGTGGATTGAGGACATGAACAAGCGCGGCTTTGACGGTCGCAAGCTGATTGAGACTGCCCGTGCCTTGATCGAAAAACACGGCAAAACGGCCCCGGCTAAGGCTCCCGCGAAAAAGGCCTGAATAGCCACGCAGTTTTCAAGCTGATCAAGGACTCCTTCGCGGAGTCCTTTTTTTTGCCACTACACTTGGAATCATGTACCGCACCCCGATCCAACATTGCAAAAACTGCGGCGCCGCCGTGGTCTACCGCGTACCCGATGACGGCGACACCAAGCCGCGCGCGGTCTGTCCGGCTTGCAAAACCATCCATTACGAAAACCCGCTCAACGTGGTGGGCACGGTGCCGTATTGGGGCGAGAAAATTTTGTTGTGCAAACGCAATATCGAACCACGTTTTGGCAAGTGGACCCTGCCAGCCGGCTTTTTGGAACTGGGCGAAACACTGGCCCAAGGCGCTGCCCGAGAAACCCAGGAGGAAGCCGGTGCGCAGTTTGAAATGGAAGGCCTGTTCAGCATCCTCAGCGTAGCCCGCGTCGGGCAGGTGCATATGTTCTACCGCGCACGCCTGCTGAGCGACCAGTTTGATCCCGGCACCGAAACCATTGAAGCCCGACTCTTTGACGAAGCCGACATCCCCTGGGAGGAGATCGCCTTTCGCACCGTTAAAGAAACGCTGGATCTATTTTTTGCGGACCGCCGCAGTGGCCAATTTGGCATCCACGACCGCGATATTGGCTAAGCCAACAAGCGCTTGATTACTGAGCGGCAACCTTTCTATTGACTGAGCCTGATAAATGACCGTCCACATTCTGCAGCATGGGCTTAAAAACAAGGTCACCCATTACTACAGCGAAACTGCTGAATACACAGCTGCACTGAAGGTATTGGGTTTGGACTATGTTGTGTATGTACACCAGAACTGCGAAGCCGAGATTGTTCAAGAGTTCAATGCCAAGCCCGTATTTCCATATGCGCCTGATACCCTGCTCGATTCCAACCCCGTCACCCAAGAGATGAGCCAGTACATCACCTTAGGTGAATCATTTGCAGATACTTTAATCAACAACTTACCCAAAAAATTCACAGCCAACGACCTGATTTATGTGCCATACGGCTCACAAAACGAGGCCTATGCTTTGATGCGTTGGCTCCAAAAAACCGGTATTTATCCTTTTCCCAAAATCGCCATTTTTTGCCATCGACCAGAAATCATCTGGCAAACCAGTGAAGACCGAACTCAAACGGTTGCCAGCCCGACTTTTTGGCGATGGCCGGGTCATTTTTTTCGACCAGGCAAAGGACCTTCAAGCACCTACTTGGTCACCTGCAGTGACAGACTGGCCCGGGTACTTAACAAACTCTCAGAATTGCCTGCGTTGGTGACGGGATTGGCCACCTCCCTTGCCATGGAGCTAGAACGTGCAACTGCGCATCCCAAAAACATTGACGTGGGATTGATCGGCACATTTCGCCCGGAACGAGGAAGTACCAGTATGGCGGCCATACTGTTGCAGATCGATCAAGTGCAATCTGGGCTCACCTATTTGGTTCAAACGACACATGAGACGGAAAAACAAAGCCTGATGACCGAACTTAACGAACGCGGTTTCCAAGGCCATATGGAATTTGCGGTTGGCGCACTCACGACAATGGCTTATACAGCCCAGATGGTCAGGTGTAAATTGCTTTTGCTTCCCTACGCTCCTCCCAGGTACGCATTGCGGTCCTCCGGTGTTCTGTCTGAAGCCGCTTCCTACGGCATTCCCGTGGTGGTGCCCGGCCAAACGTGGATGGCAGATGCGATTGAGAGCGGGCGGGTCAGTGGGATGATTTTTGCAAAATTCAACACACACCACATAGCCAGAGCAACAGTTGCCTCGCTGAAAAACTTGGCGACGTTGCGCGAAAAGGCACTTGCATTGGCGCCAGCCTGGCGAGAACAAAATAATGCGCAAAGCAATTTAAAAGCCATTTTCAAGGTTTTGAAAATTCCATTTAAAAGCTCAGTCACTTAGCCTCATCTATTGAATTGATTAACCGATCTTTGGAGAACACATGTTTTGTCACCAGTGTGGATCACCCGTAGTCCAGAGCGCAAAGTTTTGCGCCAAGTGCGGTATTGGCCTGATAGACACAGCTTCTACGACTGAAGCGCTCAACCCACAATCGGCAGCACCAACGCAAACAATGCCTGACATGAGGCCGCCCCAGCACAGCGCTCATCAGTCTGAATTGGCAGACCGCAGTACCCGCTTAGGTGCCTGCGTGCTCGACTTTCTCATCTTTTTGGCATGCCTTATTCCAGGTTTGCTTGTCATGTCTGCGTCTGACTCCGATGGCGGCAAGGGATTCGGGGGCGCATTGCTCGCCGTGGGTTGGCTTGGGTTGTTGGTTCTTCAAACGGTGTATCTGTTGAAGTACGGGCAGAGTTTGGGCAAACGGGTCTTGAAAATCCGCATCGTACGGGTGTCTGACGAGCGCCTTCCAGGGTTCTTGAAAGTCGTCTTGTTGCGCTTGTGGGTTCCCAGCTTAGTGTGCGGCATTCCCTACGCTGGCGCTGTCTTCTGGCTCATTGACGGCCTGTTCATCTTGCGCGACGACAAACGCTGCTTGCACGACCTGATCGCGCAAACTAAGGTCATCAAGGCATGAGCCGTGCACGCGAGGCCTTTTTTCGCTGACTAAGGTGCATAAAATCCAATGAAAAAGGCCTCCAAGAATCACTTCTTGAAGGCCTTTGCCGTTTGAATTGGTCGGTGTGAAAGGATTCGAACCTTCGACCCCTTGCACCCCATGCAAGTGCGCTACCAGGCTGCGCCACACACCGATCTAGCTTTGAATTATAACCTGACCGAGTACCGGACTTAGAGGGGGCTTGAGAGTAATTCGCGGATTTCAGTCAACTCGCGGCGCACTTGGAGCAGGTTGTAGGCACTCGACGCACCGAGCTCCTCAGTCAAATCGCTGTCTTGGAAATCTTCGATGTCCGCGTCGTTGATTTCCAGCACTTCAACGCCTTCGAGCATGACCTCGCCGTTGCGCTTTTTATCGCGCTCGGCGTGGAGCAGTTCCTGCATCTTGTTGCGTGCGCCACTGATGGTGAAGCCCTGGTCGTACAACAGATCGCGGATGCGCCGGATCATGAGCACTTCATGGTGCTGGTAATAGCGCCGGTTGCCGCGCCGTTTCATGGGGCGCAACTGGGTAAATTCCTGCTCCCAATACCGTAGCACGTGGGGCTTGACGCCACACAAATCGGCGACTTCACCGATGGTGAAATAGCGTTTGGCGGGAATAGACGGGAGAGGTTTCTCCATTGAAATCAATGCTCTACAGGGGAAAGCTTGGAGATTACTCTAACTTGGCTCTCTTGCAAAGCCTCTTGGCAACTTTTCTGTCAAGACTTACCCGCACTGACCGACCGAAGTGGCTCAGGCGGCGGGACTGCTCCGACCTTCGTCCTGAATTTGTTCTTTGAGCTTGTGGCTGGCGTGAAAGGTCACGACGCGACGCGCTTCAATCGGGATGGACTCGCCGGTGCGGGGATTGCGCCCGGGGCGCGGCGCTTTGGTTCGGATCTGAAAATTACCGAAGCCGGAAATTTTGACGTCCTGACCATCAACCAGGCTGTCAGAAATCAGGTCGAAAAATGCATCGATCATGTCTTTGGACTCGCGCTTGTTCAAGCCAATTTGATCAAACAGCAGTTCAGCCAGCTGCGCCTTGGTCAAAGCGGGGGTTTCTAGGCTCTCAACGGTGAAGTCCATAGCGTCCTCGTTATTTTTGTTGGATGGGACTCAGGTGCGCAGTCGCGCACCCACTTTGGACACCAAGTCAGACAGTACCGCTTGTACCGCCACTTCAATCTGCTCTTCGGTCAGCGTAGCGGTCTCGCTGTTCAACGTTAAGCGAACCGCCAGGCTCTTCTCATCCGCCGCCAAACCGGTGTTGGCCGCACTGGCTTTGGCCCGGTAAACGTCAAACAGAACAGCGTCGCGTAGCAATCCCTGAGCGGGTGCCTGGCGGATGGCGTTCATCAACTCGGCATGGGTCACACGCTCGGCCACGATCACCGCGATATCGCGCTGCACCGATTGAAATTTGGCCACCGTGCTGAAAGCCGGCACCTCGCGCAGCAACACCGCATCGAGCTCCAATTCGAACATCACTGGCGCTTGTGCCAGCTCATAGCCTTGGCGCCACTGCGGGTGCAATTCCCCCACATAGCCGATGCTTTGACCGCCCAGCAACACGCGCGCGCAACGCCCCGGATGCATGGCGGGGTGCTCAGCTGACTCGAATTCAGGCTGTAAGGGCGCAAGCAAGGCTTGCACATCGCCTTTGACGTCGAAGTAATCCACGTTGCGTGCAACCTCACCCCATTGCAACGGGTCGCTGGCACCGTAGGCCAGACCTGCAACACGCATGGGTTGGTGGAACCCTTCCACCGTGGTGTCCGTGTTTTTGACGGTGGCATCTCGCAGGAAAACACGGCCGAGTTCAAACACGCGCACACGCTCCGTTTTGCGATCTAAGTTGAACTTGAGGACTTGCAACAAGGAGCCCAGCAACGAAGAGCGCATCACGCTCATCTGGCTGGCAATCGGATTGAGCAACTTGATGGGCGCGGCGTTACCCGCCAGTTCATGCTCCCAGCGTTCTTCCACAAAGCTGAAGTTGATGGTTTCCTGATAGCCCAACGCGGCTAAGCTGCGGCGCACCGCGAAAGGGCTGCGCTGCGCTTCGAGCCGCACTTTGGCCGATGTCGGCGCCAAGGGCGGCGTATGGGGCAACTGGTTGTAGCCCACCATGCGCGCCACTTCTTCGATCAGGTCTTCTTCAATTTGCAGATCGAAGCGGTACGACGGCGGCATGACCGTCAGGGTGCCCTCGCCCTGCGTCAGCGGCAAGCCCAAGCGGCTCAAGGCGTGGGCGCACTGCGCTTGCGTCAGGGGCATGCCGATGATGCGCGCCGCACGAGCGACACGCAGCGTTACCGGCTGCGACTGCGGCAGCGCGGGCTGCAAGTCGTCAATGGGTCCGCACACGGTGGCCTCGGTACCGCAAATATCCACAATGAGTTGCGTGATGCGCTCGATGTGCTCAACGGTGAGCTGGGGATCGACGCCACGCTCAAAGCGGTGCCCGGCATCGGTGGAGAAGTTGTAGCGTCTTGAACGCCCGGCAATCGACTTGGGCCACCAAAAGGCCGCCTCGACGTAAATGCTGGTGGTGCTGTCGGACACCGCCGTGGCGTCGCCGCCCATGATGCCGGCGAGCGACTCGACCTGCACCTCATCGGCAATCACACCTACTTGCTCGTCCAGCGTCACGGTGTTGCCGTTGAGCAGCTTGAGTTGTTCGCCCGGCTTGCCCCAGCGCACATCCAGCGTGCCGTGGATTTTGTCGAGGTCAAAAATGTGCGAGGGACGACCGAATTCGAACATCACGTAGTTGGAAATGTCCACCAGCGCGCTGACGCTGCGCTGGCCGCAACGGGCCAGTCGATCGACCATCCAGGCCGGTGTGCTGGCCTGGTGGTTGACGTTGCGAATGATGCGGCCGGAGAAGCGGCCACACAAATCGGGCGCACTCACACGTACGGCTTGTTTGTCTTGAATCTTCACGGGCACTGCGGGAAAACTCAGCGGCTTGAGCGGCGCGCCGGTCAGCGCGGCCACTTCACGTGCCACACCGTACACGCTCAAGCAATGCGCCAGATTGGGCGTGAGCTTCAAGGTGAACAGGGTGTCGTCCAGGTTCAGGTGCTCGCGGATGTCTTGGCCCAGGGGGGCATCAGCCGCCAGCTCCAGCAAACCGCCATGGTCTTCCGAGAGCTTGAGTTCACGCGCCGAGCACAGCATCCCCTGGCTTTCCACGCCGCGCAATTTGCCGACCTTGATCAGAAAAGGTTGGCCGTCTTCGCCCGGCGGCAACTCGGCGCCCACCAGCGCGCAAGGAATTTTGATGCCTACGCGCGCATTGGGCGCACCGCAAACGATGTTGAGCAGCTCGCCCTGCCCCACGTCCACCTGGCACACGCGCAGGCGGTCGGCGTTGGGATGTTGTTCGGCTTGCTTGATTTCACCCACCACGATGCGGGAGAAGGCCGGTGCAACCGGGCGCAGCTCCTCGACTTCAAGACCCGCCATGGTCAGGGTGTCGGCCAGTTGCTGGGTGGTCAGGGGCGGATTACAAAATTCGCGCAGCCAAGATTCTGGAAATTGCATAGTGTCTTCAGGCCTGAATCAGTTGAATTGCGACAAGAAACGGATATCACCGTCAAAGAACAGGCGCAAATCATTCACGCCGTAGCGCAGCATGGTCAGCCGGTCCGGGCCCATGCCAAAGGCAAAGCCGATGTACTTCTCGGGGTCCAGTCCCATATTGCGCACCACATTCGGGTGCACCTGGCCGGAGCCCGCCACCTCCAGCCATCGACCCGCCAAGGGTCCGCTGGCGAATTGGATGTCGATCTCAGCGCTGGGTTCGGTGAAAGGGAAAAAGCTGGGACGGAAACGCAGCACCAAATCGTCACTTTCAAAAAAGGTACGGCAGAAATCGGTGAAGATAAATTTCAGATCCTTGAAGCTCACGTTCTCGCCAATCCACAGGCCTTCGCACTGGTGAAACATGGGCGAATGGGTGGCATCGCTGTCCACGCGGTAGGTACGACCCGGTGCGATGACGCGAATCTCGGGCATGGGCTGGCCCGCATCGAGCGCTGCGCGGTGCCGCTTGACGTGCTGCACCGCGTGGCGGATTTGCATCGGGCTGGTGTGGGTGCGCAACAGGTTGGGGGCCGCTGCAGAACCGCCTTCTACATAGAAGGTGTCATGCATAGAGCGGGCTGGATGGTCTTGCGGCGTGTTAAGCGCCGTGAAGTTGAACCAGTCGGACTCTATCTCGGGGCCTTGCGCCACTTCGAAACCCATGGAGCCAAAGATCGCTTCGATGCGCTCCAGCGTGAGCGAGACCGGATGCAGGCCGCCCGTGCAGCGTTGACGTCCGGGCAAGGTCACATCCAGTGCTTCGGCTTGCAGTTGCGCTTGCAACTCGGCCATTTGCAAGGCTTGGCGGCGCGCGTTGAGTGCGGCTTCAATCGCCTGCTTGGCCAGGTTGATGGCAGCGCCACGGGACTTCTTCTCGTCCACGCTCAAGGCAGCCATGCCTTTCATCAATTCAGTGATCTGACCGGCCTTGCCCAGAAATCGCGCCTTGGCG
>CANGMW010000127.1 GCA_947454695.1 Comamonadaceae bacterium
GCAATTTGGCGACCACCGGGTGGAACTCATAGGCCTCGTAGTGCGCCAGAATGTCAGCTTGCAACTGCGCGGCACGCGACAGCGCGTAGCGGTCGATCTCCAGCAAGTCCGATGCAGGGACCGCGTCGGTCGCCGGATCGAAGTCACTGATGTTGGCGAGCAAAAACTTCAGCGTGTTGCGCACGCGCCGGTAGGTGTCCACCACGCGGGCCAGGATCTTGTCGTCAATCCCCAAGTCGCCCGAGTAGTCGGTGGCAGCACACCACAGGCGGATGATTTCTGCGCCCATCTTGTTGCTGATCTCTTGCGGGGCCACCACATTGCCCACGCTCTTGCTCATCTTGCGGCCCTGGCCGTCCACGGTGAAGCCGTGGGTGAGCAGCCCCTTGTAGGGTGCATGGTCATCCATAGCGCAGGCCGTGAGCAGCGAGGAGTGGAACCAGCCGCGGTGCTGGTCATGGCCTTCCAGGTAGAGGTCGGCCGGGTAGGTGGATTGCGCGGCATGGCTCTTGCGCAGCACATGGAAGTGCGTGGTGCCAGAGTCAAACCACACATCCAGAATGTCGGTGCTCTTGGTGTAGTGCACCGCGTCGGCACCGATCAGGCTCTCGGGCGTGGCCTTGCTCCAGGCTTCGATGCCGCCTTGCTCGACCATCTTGGCCGCAACATCCATGAGTTCCATGGTGCGCGGGTGCAGCTCGCCGCTGTCCTTGTGAATGAAAAACGGCAGCGGCACGCCCCAGTTGCGCTGACGGCTGATGCACCAGTCGGGTCGGCCCGCGATCATGTCGCGCAGGCGGGCCTTGCCGTTTTCCGGGTAGAACTGGGTCTCTTCAATCGCGGCCAGCGCGAGCTGACGCAGCGTCTTGCTGGCTTTGTCTTGGGTGAATACGCCTTCGCCTTCGTCCATGCGCACAAACCACTGGGCGGCCGCGCGGTAGATCACCGGTGTTTTGTGGCGCCAGCAATGCGGGTAGCTGTGGGTGATGTCCTTGGTGGCAAACAAGCGTCCGGCGTTGCGCAAGGCCTCGATCACCACCGGCACGGCCTTCCAGATGTTCAGGCCGCCAAAGAGCGGGAAGTCGGCCGCGTACGCCCCATTGCCCTGGACCGGGTTAAGGATGTCGTCGTAGGCCATGCCGTGGGCAATGCAGCTGTTGAAGTCATCCACGCCATAGGCGGGCGAGGAGTGAACCAAGCCCGTGCCGTCTTCGGCGGTGGCGTAGTCCGCCAGGTACACCGGGCTGTGGCGGCGGTAGCCCGCATCCACATCGAAGAGCGGGTGTTTGAAATTGATGAGGCCCAAGGCCTTGCCTTGCGTGGTGGCCAGCACCTGGCCTTGCAAACCATAGCGCGCCATGCATTGCTCGACCAGCACAGCAGCCAGCACCAGCAGGCCCCGCTCGGTGTCCACCAGCGCGTAATCGAGTTCGGGGTTGAGGTTGAGCGCCTGGTTGGCCGGAATCGTCCACGCGGTGGTGGTCCAGATCACGGCGAAGGCGGGCTTGTCGAGTTTTGCCAGGCCAAAGGCTTGGGCCAGTTTTTCGGGCTCGGCGCATTCAAAGCCCACATCCAGCGTGGTGCTCTTCTTGTCCTGGTATTCGATTTCAAACTCGGCCAGCGAGGAGCCGCAGTCAAAGCACCAGTAGACGGGCTTTAGGCCACGGTAGACAAAGCCGCGTTCCATGATGCGTTTGAGCGCGCGGATTTCATTGGCCTCGTTGGCGAAATCCATGGTGCGGTAAGGGTTGTCCCACTCGCCCAGCACACCCAGGCGTTTGAAGTCGGCCATCTGGCCGGCGATTTGCTCGGTGGCGAAGGCGCGGCACCTGGCTTGAAATTCGGCGCGGGATGTCAGGGGCGACGGGCCGTCCCCTAGCACCTGAGCGGCCCCCTCGGGGGGCAGGACGCCTTGGGCGGACGTGGGGGCCAAATTTTTTCCATGCAGCTTTTCGATCGCGTTCTCGATCGGCAGGCCGTGGCAATCCCAGCCCGGCACATAGATGGCGTCCAGCCCTTTGAGCTGGCGCGCCTTGACGATCATGTCTTTGAGCACCTTGTTGACCGCGTGGCCGATGTGGATCTGGCCGTTGGCATAGGGCGGGCCGTCGTGCAGCACGAACTTGGGCTGGCCAGCGCGTGCGGCGCGCAGCTTTTTGTAAATGCCCTGGTCTTCCCAGGCCTTGACCCAGCCCGGCTCGCGCTTGGGCAGATCGCCACGCATGGGGAAGGGTGTGTCCGGCAGGTTCAGGGTGCTGCGGTAATCGGACGAATCGTTGGGCTTGGCTTTGGTCTTGTCTGTGGTCATGGTGGCGTGGAAGCAAAGTAGGCACGCGCATCATCACAATCCTGAGTGATGCCTCGGGTCAGGGCATCCAGACCGTCGTACTTGAGCTCGTCGTGCAGTTTGTGGAGTAACTCCACACGAATGATTTTACCGTAGCCCCCTTCAGCGCCCAGCTCGGCGGGCCAGTCCAGGCAATGGGTTTCCAGGAGCACGCGCCCGCCATTCACATCGCTGGGGTCCAGCGAGGGGCGAATGCCCAGATTAGCCACGCCTTGCAAGGGGGAGGCGCCAGCTTTCCCCAGCCCATGGAGCCGCACCGCAAAGATGCCACTGGCTGCGGGTTTCCAGTGCGAGAAACGCAAATTCAGGGTTTTGAAACCCAACTCGCGTCCGAGCTTGCGCCCGTGCACCACATGGCCGGAGATTTGGTAAGGGTGGCCGAGCAGGCGCGCGGCGTCGTGCATGCGGCCTTCGCCTAAAGCGGCGCGCACGGCCGAGCTGGACACGCGTAAGCCATGCACCTCGTAGCTGTTCATGCGCGCCACATCAAAGCCGCAGCGTTCACCGGCGGCGTCCAGCATGGCGTAGTCGCCAGCGCGCTTGGCGCCAAAGCGGAAGTCGTCGCCCACCAGCACATAACGCGCGCCCAAACCTTGGACCAATACCCGGTCAATGAAATCTTGCGGCGAGAGCGAGGCCAGCCGCTGGTCAAACGGCAGCACGACCACCTGGTCGACGCCGCAAGCCTGCAGTTCACTGAGTTTGTCACGCAGCGTGCCCACCCGCGCCGGCGCGAGTTCAGGTTGTCCGCTGATCGCCGCGAAGTGATCGCGCGGATGCGGCTCAAAGGTCATGACGCAACTGGGCACGTTGCGTTGCCGGGCCTCGCCGCGCAACAGCGCCAGCATGGCTTGATGACCGCGGTGCACGCCGTCGAAATTGCCAATCGTCAACGCGCAGGCAGGCGCGAGGTCGGGGTGTTGAAAGCCACGAAAAATCTTCATCGGAGTGGTATGAATTTGATAGCGCTCGCGGCGCTTGGCTGAGCCGTTGTTCGCAAGCTTGTCATAAAAACAAGGTATATTGTGTCTCAGTGGTGAGCATGAGCGGATTTGATTGAATTCGCTCCAAAAGTGGCGTTCCGTGGTAACAACTGCAGGAGGCGAGTTTTGAAAGTCTTGAAGCTATCAGCGCAAGGACTGCCTCAGTCCTGGATTTCACTGGAGCAGGCGGTGATCCATTACGCCGCGGGCGAAGTGCGGTGGGAGTCCGGCGGTGAAGTGGCCGTGTTCCACGGCGGGCACAACGCCCGTACCGGCCACCAGTCCATCATCCGCGTCAACAGCATCATCGGCACCCGTGGCGTGCCCAACATCAATCCCTTTAACCTGCGCCCCAGCCTCACCAACGGCAAACTTTTCACCCGCGATCGCAATGTGTGCGCCTACTGTGGCCAGCATTTCCATGACGATGAGTTGACCCGCGAGCACATCATTCCTTTTGCGCAAAACGGGGTCGACCACTGGATGAATGTGGTGACCGCCTGCCGCGCCTGCAACCACCGCAAGAGCAGCCGAACGCCCGAGCAGGCCGGCATGCCTTTGCTGTACACGCCGTATGTCCCCAGCCTGTGGGAAGACTTCATCCTGCGTAACCGCCGCATCCTGGCGGACCAGATGGAGTTTTTGATGGCCCATGTGCCCAAGTCGTCCCGGCTTTTGATCTGACATAAAAAAAACGCGTTGCAAGCAACGCGTTTTTTATTTCAGTCGGGCCGCCTTCAGGCAAACACGCCGGCCGTTTCTTGCATGCGCTCGCTGACCTGACCCAGATGGTGCAGGGAGTCGCCGAAGGTCATTTCCATTTGCGTGAGCGTCTTGAAGTAGTGACTCACGATGTACTCGTCGGTGACGCCAATGCCGCCGTGCAGTTGCACAGATTGCTGACTCACCGCACGCATGGACTGGCCCAGCTGGTATTTGGCGCGTGCCATGGCACGGCGACGTTCATCAGCCGGCGCGTTGAGTTTGAGGCTGGCATAAAAGCTCATCGAGCGGGCCAGTTCCAGCTGCATCTTCAAGTCGGCTGCACGGTGACGCAAAGCCTGGAAGCTGGAAATCACCACGCCAAACTGCTTGCGGGTGTTCATGTACTCGAGCGTCACCGCCAGGGTTTTGTCCATCACGCCCACCGCCTGTGCGCACAGTGCGGCGATGCCGATGTCCACGGCGTGCTCCAGTGCTGTCAGTCCTTCAGCCGTCACCAGCTGGGCTGCAGCGTTGTTGAACACCACATCGGCGGCGCGACTACCGTCTTGCGTGCCATAGCCCTGGGTACTCACGCCTGAGGCGCTGCGTTCCACCAGGAACATGGCGAGCTTGCCGCCGGCCATGGCGGGCACCAGATAGGCGTCGGCTTGATCACCGGCGGGCACCATGTTTTTGGTGCCGCTGATCGCCCAGGCAGCGCCGGCTTGCGTGGCCTTAGCCTCGCACACGTCCAGACGGTAACGGGCCTTGCGTTCCTGGTAAGCCAGCACCACCAGCGCTTCGCCGCCAGCCACTTTGGGCAGCCAGGCTGATTTGAGGGCCGCGGGGGCATAGCCGGAGATCACGCCGCCGGCGATCAGGCTTTGGGTGACCGGCTCGAGCACGATGCCGCGTCCCAGCTCTTCCATCACCACCATGCCTTCGACCGGGCCCATGCCCATGCCGCCGTCGTCATCGGAGATGTACAGACCGGTCAGGCCCAGTTCGGCCAGTTCATTGAAAACCTCGCGCGAGAAACCACCGGCTTGCACGATGGATTTACGGCGCTCAAAGGTATAGCCCTTGTCCACCCACTTGCGAACCGCGTCGCGCAGTTGCTCTTGTTCGTCAGAAAAATCAAAGTCCATGGTGTTCTCCTGCGTTCAGCCCAGAATGGTCTGCGCGACGATGTTGCGTTGCACTTCATTGCTGCCACCGTAGATGGTGGTTTTGCGCATATTGAAGTAGGTGGATGCCAGCGGGGCGTTAGCCAACACACCACCGGGGAAGTTGCCTTGCCAGCCGGCTTCCATGGCTTCGCGGATCAGCGGCATGGCATAGGGGCCGGCGGCCAGCATCATGAGCTCGCTGTAACGCTGCTGGATTTCGCTGCCGCGGATCTTGAGCAGGCCGGCGATGTCCAGCGAGTTCTTACCGGTTTTCTCGGCGGACAACACGCGCAGCACCAGCATCTCCAGTGCCACGATGTCGACTTCGAGTTTCGCAATTTCGTCACGAAAGCGCACATCGGTGTCCACGCCTTCAGTTTTTGCAATGCGCTTCAAGCGCTCGAGCTCGCGTTTGGCGCGGTTCACATCGGCGATGTTGGTGCGCTCATGGCTGAGCAGGTGCTTGGCATAAGTCCAGCCCTTGTTCTCTTCGCCAATCAGGTTGTTGGCGGGCACTTCCACGTTGTCAAAAAAGACTTCGTTGACTTCGCACTCACCATCGAGCAAGCGGATGGGGCGCACCGTCACGCCTTTGGATTTCATGTCCACCAGCAGGAAGCTGATGCCGGTCTGGGGCTTGCCTTCATTGCTGGTGCGCACCAGGCAGAAAATCCACTCGCCGTACTGACCCAGCGTGGTCCAGGTTTTCTGGCCGTTGACGATGTACTTGTCGCCTTGGCGTTCAGCGCGGGTCTTGACCGAGGCCAGGTCCGAGCCGGAGCCGGGTTCGCTGTAGCCCTGGCTCCACCAGACGTCGCCGCTGGCGATGCCGGGCAGGAAACGTTGCTGTTGCTCGGCATTGCCAAAGGCCATGATCACGGGTGCCACCATCACCGGGCCGAAGGGCACCACGCGGGGCGCGCCGGCCAGCGCACATTCTTCTTCGAACAAATGCTTTTGCACGGCGTTCCAGCCGGGGCCGCCGAATTCTGTGGGCCAGCCGTGGCCGAGCCAGCCTTTCTTGCCCAGAATCTTGGCCCAGCGCTGCATGTCCTCACGGGTGAGGTGCAAGGCGTTGTGCACTTTGTGCGAGATGTCCTGCGGCAGGTTCGCGTGCACCCAGGTGCGAATGTCTTCGCGAAACTTCTGCTCTTCAGGGGTAAATGCCAAATCCATAAAGCTTCTCCAGTCGGGGGAACGTTAGTTTGCGGTGCTGAGTGGTGCCTGCAATAAAAGGAACCGAGGCACCGCAAGTCCAGCTTTTTAGCACGATCGTTCGCAAAAGTCTGTCCAAGGCGCGACAAGCAGGATAATCACAGGCAGCCATGAAAAATATCGTCATCCTGATTTCCGGCGGCGGCTCCAATATGGTGGCCATTGCCAAAGCGGCCGAACGCGAGCGTTGGGCCGACCGCTGGGACGCCCGCATTGCGGCCGTTATCAGTAACCGCACTGACGCCAAAGGGCTGGGCTTGGCGCAGTCCTTGGGTTTGAAGACAGCTACCCTGGACCACAAGGCCTATGCCAGTCGCGAGGCTTTTGATGAGGCCCTGATGGCGCTCATTGACAGCCATGATCCGCAAGGCCGCCCCGCACTGGTGGTACTGGCCGGTTTCATGCGCATCCTGACGCCGGCTTTCGTCAACCATTACGCAGGTCGGCTCCTCAATATCCACCCCTCGTTGTTGCCGGCCTTTCCCGGACTGCACACGCACCAGCGCGCACTGGCCGCAGGCTGCAAGTTTGCCGGCGCCACGGTCCACCAGGTGACCGCCGAACTCGACCACGGGCCTATCCTGGCGCAAGCGGTAGTGCCGGTGCTGCCTACCGACGACGAACACACGCTGGCCGCGCGCGTGCTCACGCAAGAGCACCTGATTTACCCGCGCGCCATTGTCGACACGCTGCGCAGTCTTTGAACCCCCTTGAGGTTCAGGGCAGCGGCGTCTGATCCTCAGGGGCGGGCCCCACCCAGGCAAAACGCGGTTGCCGCACGCCGTCGATGTCGACCTCCTCATTGAACATGGCCGCCGGCCTGACCCACAAGCCCTGCTCGCCGTACAGGGCACGGTACAGGGTCATGGGCTCCAGGGTTTCGCTGTGGCGCACGGTGCCGAGCACCTGGTAGGGCAGGTTTTTGTAATGCCGGTAAAAGCCCGGTCGGGTTTCTATCAGCGCAGGCAGGTGTTCTTCAGACATGGCAGGTCTTGGTGGATGGATGACGGTCAAGCGGGATTGACAGGAAGCGCACTGAGCGCCGCTCATGGGACAATCGCAGGCTATGCATCCTAAAGCCTTGCTTGACGCCTGTTCCGAACTTGTTCGGCTCACGCTGAAATTTGACCATCCCGCCGACGCCA
>CANGMW010000128.1 GCA_947454695.1 Comamonadaceae bacterium
AGGGCAGCCCACATCTCTTTGTCGCGCGCAGCGGTCCAGATGCGGGGGTTCTTGATGCCGCTGGCTTCGTCAAAGGCGCGGGTCACATCAAACGGCAGGCAGTGTTCGTAAATGAACACCTTGCCGAAGGTCGGGTCCATGCTCTTGCGGGTGTGCGCCATGGCGGCCTTGAGGTCCATCTTCTGCGCCACGGCTTCTTTGCCACAGCGGAACAAGGTCTCCACCCACAGCTTGGTGTAGTCCAGCGCCTTGTTGACGTCGCGGTTGCCCTTCATGGCCTCGCCGCGTCCGGGCACGATGGCCTGGGCATTGAGCGCGCGCAAAGCCTCCAGCGTGGTGGGCCACTCTTCGAGCTGGGCGTCACCGGTGTACACACCGGCCTGGTATTCCACCAGATCGCCGGAATACAGCACTTTTTCAGCCGGCACCCAGGCAATGGTGTCACCCCGGGTGTGACCAGGGCCGGGGCTCCAGATTTCCACCACCACGCCGCCTAAGTTGATGCTCAGCTTGCCGGGCACTTCGCCTTTGACCGGGTTGCCACCGCCCACCACCATGCTCGGCCAGGTCAGGCCCGGCACGGTTTCGGCATTGCGGAACAGGCGCGGGAAACGCTCCATCTCGCTTTTCATGTCTTGTGCGCCGCGCTCGCGGATGAGCTCCAGCGTGCCCTGGCTGGCGATGATCTCAGTCGCGCCTTCGGCCGCATAGGCGCTGGCACCGAGCACGCGCACCGCGTGGTAGTGGGTGAGCAGCACGTACTTGATGGGTTTTTTGCTCACGGTGCGGATCTTGGCGATCAGGTCGCGCGCCATGGACGGCGTGGCGGTCGCGTCACTCACCATGATGAAATCGTCACCGATGATGACGCCCGAATTCGGGTCACCCTCGGCGGTGTAGGCCCAGCAGTGGGCGCTGAGTTGCTCGAAGGTGATTTTCTTGTCGTTCAAATCCGCTTGGGATGCGAAGGCTTTGCTCATGGGGTCTCCAGGTGGGCGTCTTTTGGACTGAAAGGGGGATTCTAAGGAGTCGCTGCTCAGGCTGCAGCACCATCGCCCAAGCCGCGCTCCAGCAGGCTGATGACTTCGTCGGCAAAAGCGGTGTAGCTCATATGGCCGCCCGGGCGCAACCAGGTGAAGGTCCAGTTGATCATGCCGAACAGCATCATGGTGATGGCAGTCTGATTCTGGGCGTTGAGCCGCTGCGGGTAGGCGCGCTGCAAAAACCGCGTCATGGCCGAGACCACATCGCGCTGGCGGTTGAGGATGAGCTCGCGCTGGGTGTCGCCTAAAAATTTGGTGTGGCTCAACAGCGCCACGTGGCGGGTGGCCGAGCTTTCATATTCCTGCAAAAAGCAGCGGATGAGCTCGTGCAGCGCCGCGCGGTCATCGAGCCCGCGGCGCTGCGCGGTGGCCTGCACCTGGCCCACGATGACCAGCAGTTGCTGGGTGTAGCGGTCCAGCAGGTCAAACAAAATCGCTTCTTTGGCTTCGTAGTAGTGGTACAGCCGCGCTTTAGAGGTACCGCAGGCCGTGGCAATGTCGTTCATGCTGGCCGCGGCATAGCTTTTGTCGGCAAAGCACTGGGCGGCGATGTCCAGAATCGCTTCGCGGCGCAACTCGTGGGAGGCGGACTTGGGACGTGCCATGACTCAAACCCGCCAATGCATCAGACCGGCCACACCACACCGTTGTCGTTCAGGATGGCGTCCAGCGGGATGTCGTGCGCTTCGGGCGCGAAGTCCGGCACAAAGCCTTGCGTGAAGCCCAGCCCCACCGTGTGGGGGTGCGGCTGCAAGGTGGCCAGGGTGCGGTCATAAAAGCCGCCGCCATAGCCCAGCCGGTAGCCGCCGGGGCCATAGCCTACGCAGGGTACGAACAGCAGCGTGGGCACGATCACCTCGGTGTCTTTGGGCTTGGGGATGCCGTAGGCGTCTTCTTCCATGGGGCAGCCGGGGTACCAGGCATGGAAGGTCAGGGTTTTGGTGACTTTGTCAATCACCGGCAAGCCGATGCGACGCGGCTCGGGCTGGTCCAGCAGTTCGCCGTCTTCTTTCCAGCGGTGCAGGGCCGGCAAGGGGTCGAATTCACCCTTGATCGGCCAGTAAGCGCCGATCACCACGTCGGGCCGCCCCACCAACCAGATGCGCATGACCTGCTGCAAGAGCTTGGCCCGCAGGGCGCGGTCGGGCATGGCCAAACGCTCAGCAATCAACGTTTGTCGTAAAGCTTTTTTCTCTTCCGCGCTTTTCGCCTTGGATGTGTCCATAATTCCAACATGCAGTTTCAAGCCATTCTGACATCGATTGTCCTCGCCACCAGCCTGATCGTGCCACAGGCCAGCTCAGCCAAATTTCGTGCCGCCCCCAAGTTGGTGAGCGGCGACCCCATTCTGGAAATGAACGATGCGTTCAAACGGCAGGATCGCAAACGCCTGAGTCAGCTCCTGCCCAAGGTCAAAGGCCATGTGCTGGAACCCTGGGGCGCGTACTGGGAACTCAGTGCCCGGCTGGACGCAGCCAGCGCGCAGGAGGTGCAGGCATTTTTCAGCCAGTACGCCGGCAGCTACCAGGAAGACCGCTTGCGCAACGAGTGGCTTTTGCAATTGGGCAAGCGGCGCGATTGGCCGGCCTTTTTGGCCGAGGTCACGCAATTTCGCATGAACGACGACAACAGCGTGCGTTGCTACGCCCTGATGGCGCAAAGCACCACCCAAGGCGCGGATGTGTCGGCACAGGTGCAGGCGCTGTGGCTGGCGCAGCGCGAGGCCGATGAGGGCTGCGCCGCCGCGGCCGAGCAGCAGCTCAAGCTCGAACGCATCACGCCGCTGACGGTGTGGCAGCGTGCCCGCTTGGGCATTGAGTTTGACAAGCCGCGCGTGGCCACGCAGGCGGTGAGCCTGATCAACCCGGAATGGATTGCGCTGGTCAACACCGTCTACGCCAACCCCAACCGCTATCTGGACGACAAATATTTGGCGCTGCGCCCGCGCACCAAAGAGCTGGTCACGCTGGCCATCATCCGCATGGCGTCCAACAACCCGGCGGCGGCGGCCGAGGAAGTGGATAAATTGCGCTGGCGCACCCAGCTCACCCACGAAGAACGCAGCTGGATCTGGGGCGTGATCGGCAAGAAAGCCGCCCGCAATTTATCGGACAAAGCCCTGAGTTATTACAGCCAGGGCCAGGACAACCACATGCACAGCGACCAGCTGGTGTGGAAGATCCGCGCCGCGCTGCGCGCCGGTAACTGGGCCCAGGTGCAAAGCACCATTGCGGCGCTGGACGAGGCCCGCCGCCAGGAACCGAGCTGGGTCTACTGGCGCGCCCGCGCCCTGACCGCCTTGCAAGTGCCCGATGCCGCAGCGAAAGCGCAGGCCTTGTACAAATCCATCGCCGCAGGCCAAGGTTTTTACGAACAACTCGCGCAGGAAGAGCTGGGCCAAGCCATCACGTTGCCGCCCGCGCCCGCGCCCTTGAGCGAAGAAGAAAAGCAGGCGGCCCGCAAAAATGCCGGTCTGCAACGCGCGCTGTTCGCCATCAAAAATGGCTTGCGCAGCGAAGGCGTGCGGGAGTGGAACTACACCACCAACTTGCACCAGCCCGGCGGCATGGCCGACCGCGAATTGTTAGCCGCCTCCCATCTGGCCTGCGAGCAGCAGGTGTGGGACCGCTGCATCAACAGCAGCGACCGCACCAAGGCCTTGGTCGACCAAAGCCAGCGCTTCCCCACGCCGTACCTGCATGAGGTCAAACAACTCAGCAACAAAATCGGTCTGGACCCGGCCTATGTGTACGGCCTGATCCGCCAGGAAAGCCGCTTCATCACCGACGCGCAGTCCAACGTCGGTGCCAGCGGCCTGATGCAGGTGATGCCCGCCACCGCGCGCTGGACCGCCCGCAAAGTGGGTTTGGCCAATTTCAAACCGCAGCAGCTCACCGAGCGCGACGTCAACCTGAGCATCGGCACGAGCTACCTCAAGCTGGTGCTCGACAGTTTTGACGGCTCTATGCCACTGGCCACCGCGGCTTACAACGCCGGTCCGAGCCGCTCCAAACTGTGGCGCGGCCAAAGCGGCGACCCGGTGCTCGAAGCCGCCATCTGGGCCGAGAACATCCCCTTCCCCGAAACCCGGGACTATGTGAAAAAAGTGCTGTCCAACACCACCCAGTACGCGGCCCTGCTGACCGGGCAACCCCAGTCGCTCAAAGCCCGGCTGGGCACGGTGGGCCCGGCCACCAGCCCCGCCAACCCCGTCGCGCCGGAGGAAGAACTGCCATGAATAAATTCATGATTCTGGGCGGCTCCGGTTTTGTCGGCCGCCCTGTGTGTGAAGCCCTGGCCCGTTTGCAATGGGCCGTGACATTGCCCACACGCCACGCCAAGAACGCGATGGCGCTGCAACACTTGCCGCTGGTGCAGGTGGTGCAAGCCAATGTGCACGACGAAGCCGCACTCACCCGCCTGGTGGCCGGCCATGATGCGGTGGTCAACCTGATCGCCATCCTGCACGGGGACGAAGAAGCTTTTGAGCGCACCCATGTGGAATTGCCCGCCAAGCTGGCGCGGGCCTGCCAGGCTGCGGGCGTGAAGCGCTTGGTGCATGTGAGCGCTTTAGGTGCCGACGCGACCGACCCGCAAGCCCCGCCGTCGCGCTACCTGCGTTCCAAAAGCCGCGGCGAGGTGGTGTTGCAGCACGGCCTGCTGGACCTCACGGTGCTGCGCCCCAGCGTGATCTTCGGCGCGGACGATCAGTTCACCAATATGTTTGCCCAACTGCAGCGCGTATTTCCGTTTGTCCCGCTGGCGGGTGCGCACACGCGATTCCAGCCCGTGTGGGTGCAAGACGTGGCGCAGGCCATCGTGCGTTGTTTGCAAGACCGCCGCACCATCGGCCAGACCTATGAGTTGTGCGGCCCTGAAACTTTGAGCCTGCAAGCGATCGTGCAACTGTGCGGGCGCCTCGCCGGGGTGCGTGAAGGCGCGGGCGTGCCAGTCATCCCCATGCCCTGGTGGGTGGGTCGTTTGCAAGCCGGCTTGATGGAACTCCTACCCGGCCAGCCTTTGATGAGCCGGGACAATGTGGCGTCGCTGCAAGTGGACAACGTGGCCAGTGGCCATCACCCGGGCCTGAGCGCGCTGGGCATCACGGCCTCGTCGCTGTCGGGCATCGCACCAGGCTATCTGGGGCATGACAGCGCCCAGGGCGTACCCACCCATTTGGTGGATTTGCGCAGTCGCTAAACTGCCTGCCATGCAAATTTACTTGGTCGGTGGTGCGGTACGCGATGCCCTGTTGGGCTTGGCCGTGAAAGACCGCGACTGGGTGGTGGTGGGCGCCACGCCCGAAGCCATGAGCGCGCAAGGTTTTTTGCCGGTCGGCAAAGACTTCCCCGTTTTTCTGCACCCGCAAACCCAAGAGGAGTACGCGCTGGCGCGGACCGAGCGCAAGACCGCGCGCGGCTACAAAGGCTTTGCCATCCATGCCGCGCCCGATGTGACGCTGGCTGAAGATTTAGCGCGCCGCGACCTCACCATCAACGCCATTGCCGTGGCGGCCGAGCACGCACAGGCCGATGGCCGTTTTGACCTCGGCCACCTGAGCGACCCGTACAAGGGCCAGCAGGACCTGAAGGACCGGGTGTTTCGCCATGTCACGCCGGCCTTTCGCGAAGACCCGGTGCGTATCCTGCGCGTGGCGCGTTTTGCGGCACGCTTCACCGACTTTCACATCGCCCCCGAGACGCTGACGTTGATGCGCGAGATGGTCGAGCACGGCGAAGTCGACCACCTGGTGTCCGAGCGGGTCTGGCAGGAACTCAGCCGCGGCCTGATGGAGCAGCAACCCTCGCGCATGTTCGAGGTGCTGCGCGCGTGCGGCGCGCTGGCGCGCCTGTTGCCCGAGGTGGACCGGCTCTGGGGCGTGCCGCAAACCGAACAACACCACCCGGAAATCGACACCGGCGTGCACCTGATGATGGTGCTGGACCGCAGCGCGGCGCTAGGCGCGCCGCTGGCCGTGCGCTTTGCCTGCCTGGGCCATGACCTGGGCAAGGGCACCACGCCCGCAGACATCCTGCCGCGTCACATCGGCCACGAAGAGCGCAGCGCCAAACTGCTCAAGGACTTGTGCGAGCGCCTGCGCGTGCCGGTGGAGTGCCGGGAGCTCGCCGATGTGGTGGCGCGCGAGCACGGCAACATCCACCGCAGCGCCAGCTTGGGCGCGGCCGCCTTGGTGCGTTTGCTGGAGCGCTGCGACGCCATCCGCAAACCGCAGCGTTTTGCCGAAGTCCTGCTGGCCTGCCAGTGCGATGCACAAGGCCGCTTGGGTAAAACCGACGAGCCCTACCCGCAGCGCACCCACCTGCAGACAGTGCTCGACACCGTGCTGGCTTTGGACACGCACAGCGTGGCCGAGCACGCCATGGCGCAAGGCCACAGCGGCAAAGCGGTGGGCGAGTTGATTCACGCCGCGCGTGTGCAGGCGGTGGCGCAGCACTGCAGCGCGCCTTGATTGCATCTTGAGTACACCGCGTGCGTCGATGTCAGCCTTGCGCTGACGTGCGTCAGATTAACTTAGACATCAGGCTGGCTAGCGCGCTGAGCAAAATCGTGGTGGTGAGTGGCAGAAAAAATTCACGCCCGAAGAGCGTAAAGCGCAAGTCACCCGGCAGCCGACCCAAGCCGAGCTTTTTGAACCAGGGCGTGAAGGCGTTGATGACCATCAGCGCGATGAACACCACGATGAGCCAGCGAATCATGGTTCAAGCCTCATTTCAGACCTCATGCCAGGTGTGCCTCACAGCGTGTGGGTGCGGTCACCCTGGGTAAAGCCCTGCGGGATCCACGGCTCACCCGCGCCCAGCGCGATCACCTTGAAGAGCTCACCCATCTCATGCTCCATGATGAGCTTGTGCGCATTGGCCCGCTCGGGCAGGCTGGCCTGCTCCATCAGCGGCAGCAAGCCGCAATTCATCAGAAAGCGCGCCTGCGTGCAGTAGCCCAGCACGTGCAGGCCGGCGTCTTGCGCAGCCAGCGCCACACCGCTGAAGTCCACATGCGCGGTGATGTCCTTGCGGCCCACGTCCGTGAGCGGGTCCGGGTCGGACTGGTGCGCCTGATGGCACATCACCGTGCCCATGTGGCGTTGCGGGTGGTAGTACTCGCGCTCGGGGAAACCGTAGTCGATCAAGAAGGCAGCACCACGGGTCAGGTGCGCGGCCAGCGTGCGCACAAAGGCCTGGGCCTGCGGGTGGATTTCGGTGAGGTAGTCGTGCGGGCCTTCGGGCTCGATGGGTGGGCGCAGGTCGGTGGGCGCATCGCGCCACACAAAATGCACGGGGCTGGCCGTGCCCAGTGCCACGCCACGTTCATGCCACACGCCTTGCTTGCGCACGAGTAGCTTGACCGGCATGGCGTCGAGCACCTCGTTGCCCACCACCACGCCTTGCATGGTGGGCGGCAGGCTGCTGGCCCATTGCACCTTCTCGCCAAAGGCCGCCAGGGTCTGCTGCTGGCGGCTGCGCAAAGAGCTGGAAATGTCCACGATG
>CANGMW010000129.1 GCA_947454695.1 Comamonadaceae bacterium
AAGCCAAGTAAGCGCCGAACCTTTTTTGCGTTGTAAGGCACGCAGGCCATGTCAAGTTGGCTACCGTCCACCGCATCAAGAAACTTCCATTCAAACCCGGTTTTAGCCATCTCATTGCTGACTTTTTCCTGTCGCACCGCTGAGTACTTGAGAGATATAACAAGAATCTGTAGCGAGTTCATGACGATGTATCAGAGCAATTATTCGAGATGTCTGCAAGTAATGAATCAAAATAAGCGATTGTCTTGGTTAGACCGACTTTGAGTTGTACTGCCGGCGTCCAGCCTTGGAGGTGCGTCTTGGCCAGGTTAATATCCGGCTGGCGCTGCATGGGGTCGTCCGACGGCAAAGGTCTGAACACCAGTTTCGATTTCGCACCGGTGAGTTCAATCACCATTTCAGCTAACTGTCGAATGGTGAATTCGCCAGGGTTACCCAAGTTGACGGGGCCAGGAAAACCTGGCGCGCCATTATCGCCACGGGGTAAATCCATGAAGCGGATGAACCCTTCAATGAGATCGTCCACATAGCAAAAACTGCGGGTTTGCTGGCCTTCGCCGTAGATGGTGATGTCCTCGCCACGCAAGGCCTGCACGATGAAGTTGCTCACCACCCGCCCGTCGTTGGGGTGCATGCGCGGGCCGTAGGTGTTGAAAATCCGGGCTACACGGATGTCCAAGCCGTGCTGGCGATGGTAATCAAAAAACAGGGTTTCGGCGCAGCGCTTGCCTTCGTCGTAGCAGCTGCGCACGCCGATCGGGTTCACATTGCCCCAGTAGTCCTCAGTCTGCGGATGAACACTGGGATCGCCATACACCTCGCTGGTGCTGGCCTGAAAAATTCGGGCCTTCAGGCGCTTGGCCAGACCGAGCATGTTGATGGCGCCGTGCACACTGGTCTTGGTGGTCTGCACCGGGTCATGCTGGTAATGCACCGGGCTGGCGGGGCAAGCCAGGTTGTAGATCTGATCCACCTCGATGTACAAGGGCAAGGTCACATCGTGGCGAATGAATTCGAAACGGGGGTGACCGTGCAAGTGGTCGATGTTCCGCTTGGTGCCGGTGAACAAGTTGTCCGCACAGATCACCTCGTCACCCCGCTCGATGAGACGATCAATCAGGTGCGACCCCAGAAAACCAGCACCACCGGTGACGAGGATGCGCTTGCGCGGGTTGTAATGTCTCATGGGGCTCACTGGTTGGTCGTCACGAAGCGTTCATTTTACCGGTCATCCCCAAGCGCCACGCCTCTCACCCAGCCCAACTGGGATCCTACGGCGGCGCCGGTGGTGTAAGGGCTGTCGCGGCCATTGTCGGCTAAGCCCTGCGTTGTCCAGTCGACAACATAGTTTTCAAGCGCGATCGACAATTCACGCGCCACCTGGTCGTTTGAAATACCTTGACCCGCATCGATGACACGATGTCCCTCGTCTCGAATCATCCGGGCCATTTGCGGGTTGTCGTAGACCACAGCAAGTATCGGGCGCTGCATCCACAGGTATTCGTACAGTTTGGACGGGATGTACTCTTCGCAAATCGGCTCCTGCCCGTGCAGCAGCAGCAAAACATCGACCGCGCGCATGCGGTTCAAAATCTGTTCCCGACCGGACAGTCCCGACGCGGGATCAGCCTCGATGCGCCCTAAATGGTGAATGGCGTGTCGAACGGATGAGTTCGCCATCTTGGACGCGGAGACCGCGTCCAGCGGCCCGCCCGTCACCTGAAGATGGATAACCGCTGCGAGCTCTGCTCGCAGCTGGCTCAACAACTCCAGCGCCTCAATGAAAGGCACTAAATTGCGTGTCGTTGATAAGGAGCCGAAATGGCCCACCACCAAGCTGGCACCCGCTTGGTACGGCGGCAGCTGCTTGAAAGGCGCATCAATACCGGGAATCATCATCTTGCCGCGCTCGCCCAACTGGGGATGACGCAGGCGGGCGCTGTGCAGTGCCTGCTCGGTAAACCAGATGGCCACATCGGCATGGGTGCAAATCAGACCCTCGACGCGGGCTTGCATTTTTTCCTGAGGTGTTCGAGGTGTGCTACCCGGCATCACCAGCGGGTCGTGCACCTCCGCGAGCCACGGCGTACCGGTCGCACGCTGGAGTGCACGCCCCGCCAGATGGGCGGCAAAAGCGCCGCCCGTGGAATAAATCAAATCAAACGGCCTTTGTCGCGCCAGCCAGCGGCCTTTGAGGTAGGCACTCAGCCACCAGGACCAGGAACTCTCAATGGGTCGCAACAACTTCTCGACGAACATGAAAGGCAACAGGGGCAGCGATGCCAAGACCATGACCCCACGGTACATTGCGCCGGAGCCCAGACGGCGGCGCAACACATGCCGCAATTCGAAGCGAAACCCAGCCGGCCCGGCAGGCCACAGTTGATGGTGTTCGAACTGTCGATCGTGACTACCCGAGACGCCGCTCAAGACCACCACCTCAATGCCAGCTGCGCGCAAATGCGGGATTTTGTCGGTGATCGTCTGGCTGGCAGCACGGCCATCCATGTTGAAGGCATGCGCCAAAATCAACCAGCGTTGTCCAGGCGAAGTACTCATGGGCGAGTGCCTTCAAGCGCCTGCCGGTACAGCGCCTCATAGGCCAGGCCGGCACGCTCCCAGGTATGTTGCTGGGCAAACGCCCAGGCGTTTTTAACCAACTGCTCTCGCAGTGTTGCTGAGTCCAGGATTTGCAGAATCACCTGCGCCATCGCGGCGGCATCTGTGGGGTCGGTCAAAAGCATGGCCTCGCGACCTGACTGCAGTTGCCGGGAAATGCCACAGTGATCCGGGCCACTCACCACCACCGGCAAGCGGTGCGCCATGGCCTCAAGCACCACCATGGCAAAGCTGTCTTCCAGCGTGGGATGAATCAGAAGATCGGCCACCAGGTACACCTGCGACATCTCCGTGCGGGAACCCAGAAACGCGACCCGATCCTGAACAGCCAGTTGCTCGGCCAGTGCAGTGAAACGTGCCACTTGGCGCGTGTCGCCCACCACCAGCAAACGCACCGAATCTGGCAATTGCACCAGGGCTTGCAGCAATGCCGTCAATCCTTTTCGAGCGAAATCATTGGCCACGAACAAGAGATAAGACGCCGTTGACGATAAGCCCAGCGCCTCGCGCGCTTGGGCACGGCTTAGCCCGTCATCGGGCAACAAAGTCCCGGGTGTGATCACCGACAAGAGCCGCGAGCTGGCCGGGTAAGCCGCTTCGCATTCCTCCCGCAGCGTTTGCGAGGTGGCCACCACCTGGCGGCCCGGCTGGGGGGCAAAGCGTGCCGCCTCCAGCCGCACATAGGTGATCAAGCGCAAACTCAAGCCCACTTTGAGCCAGCGCATGGCCAGCGACACGCCAGTGCGGGCATGAAAGAGGTTGTAGCGGGTGGGTCGCACATGAACAGTTTGAATCTGGCCGTGCCAGGTGTTTTCATGCGAGTGCACCACATCAAAACCGCGACGTGTGAGCCACCAGGTCCAGATCGCAAACAGCAGTTGATTCACCCAGCGTGGCTTTTTGCTCAGGCACCACACGCGGTGGTAGGTGACGGCGTCGACCGGGTGGTTGGATTCCTGAGCGAACACATGAATCTCATGACGCTGGCTCAGCGCCTGGGCAATCGCCACGGCGTAACTTTCGGCGCCGCCGCCGGTTCTGGAAAACACCCTGCTGATGATGGCCACACGCATGGGAAACACCTTTTACAACAGCACGATGTCGTACTGCTCTTGCCCCATGGCTGCATCGCTTTGCAGCGACACCGGTTTTTCTATGAATTCGCACAGGCCGGCCAGGTACTGACTTTCCTCATCAAGGAACAGCTCAATGACCTTGGGCGACGCCACAATACGGAACTCTCTCGGATTGAACTGTCGTGCTTCGCGGAGGATTTCGCGAAAAATGTCGTAGGCCACGCTTCGCGGGGTTTTGACAATGCCCTTGCCTTCGCAGGTGGGACACGGTTCACACAGCATGTGCGCCAAGGATTCGCGGGTGCGCTTGCGCGTCATCTCCACCAAGCCCAGCTGGGAAAATTCGCCAGCCATGGTTTTCACCTTGTCTTTGGCCAGCTGCTTGCGAAACTCCGCGAGCACCGCTTCGCGATGGTCCTCGCGCGCCATGTCAATAAAGTCCGCAATGATGATGCCGCCTAAATTGCGCAGACGCAGTTGCCGCGCAATCGCCTGCGCCGCTTCCAGATTCGTTTTGAAAATGGTGTCATCAAAATTGCGCGCACCGACAAAGCCGCCGGTATTGACGTCCACCGTGGTCAAAGCCTCGGTCTGGTCCACGATCAGGTAGCCGCCGGACTTGAGCTCGACGCGGCGCCCCAGGGCCTTGGCAATTTCTTCATCGATCGCGTACAAATCGAAAATCGGACGCTCGCCTTTGTAGTGCTGCAACTTGGCGGCGGCGGCGGGCATGAATTCTTCGCCAAAGGTGCGCAAGGCCTCAAATTGCTCGCGCGAATCCACGCGGATGGTTTGCGTCGCCTCGCTGGCCAGATCGCGCAACACGCGTTGCAGCAAGTTCAGATCCTGATGCAAGAGCGATTGGGGTGGTAGCTTGGTGGAGGCCTCCTTGATCCGGGTCCAGGTTTTGCGCAGGTAGGCAATGTCATCAGCGAGTTCATCGTCGCTCGCCTCCTCGGCATTGGTGCGCAAAATAAACCCGCCACCCGCATCGCCCACCAAAGCCTGAAGCCGGTTGCGCAAGGCCTCGCGCTGTTCCAAGGGAATTTTTTGCGAGACGCCGATGTGGTCGTCCTGCGGCAAAAACACCAGCAACCGACCTGCAATGCTGATCTGAGTCGAGAGCCGTGCGCCTTTTGTGCCGATCGGATCCTTGATCACCTGCACCATCAAGGCCTGGCCTTCAAACACCTGTTTTTCAATCGGCACCTGCACTTGCGCACTGCGGGCCGCACTGATGGTTTCGCCTTCTGCGGGCGGATGCCAGACATCGGCCACATGCAAAAAAGCCGCCTTGTCCAGCCCCATGTCAATGAAGGCGGACTGCATGCCGGGCAAAACACGCGCCACTTTGCCCAGATAAACATTGCCCACCAGCCCGCGCTCGAAGGTGCGCTCGACGTGCAATTCCTGCACGGCGCCGTTTTCCACCACGGCCACGCGCGTTTCCTGCGGCGACCAATTGATCAGAATATCTTCTTGCATAGGGACTAGATTTTGAAGCCCAAAGAGGACAGCAATTGCGCCGTCTCGAACATGGGCAGCCCCATGATGCCAGAGTAAGACCCGCTGAGGTGCGAAATGAAGGCGGCCGCCCTGCCCTGCACGGCATAAGCGCCGGCTTTGCCCATGGGTTCCTGGCTGGCCACATAAGCCGCGATCTGACGCGCGCTGATCGCAGCAAAGGTCACGCGTGAGGTGCTCAAGGCCTGAGCACGTTGCTGACCTTTGCCAATCACCACGGCCGTGAGCACCCGGTGGGTCTGGCCCGACAACTTGCCCAACATGCGTTGCGCATCTTTAGCGTCTTGCGGTTTGCCATAAATGGTGCGTCCCAGCGCGACGGTGGTGTCCGAGCACAGCACCGGGGCCACGGGTAGACGACGCCGCTTCAATCGGTCCAGTGCAGCGTCGAGTTTGAGGTGGGTGACGCGTTGTACATACGTCGCCGGGGCTTCGCCGGAGAGCACCGCTTCGATGCCCTCGGCATCTTCGGTATCGTCGGGCAAGAGCAGCTCATAGGGCACCCCCAACTGCTCCAGCAACTGACGGCGTCTGGGGCTCTGGGACGCCAGATAGAGAAATGTGGGTGTTGCCATCTTATTCACGGTGGTAAGGGTGATTCGCGTTGATCGACCAGGCACGGTAGAGCTGCTCGATCAGCAAGACCCGAACCATGGCATGCGGCAGGGTCAGGTCTGAAAGACGGATACGCTCGTGGGCGGCTTGACGGAATGCGGGGTCCAGGCCATCGGGCCCGCCAATCACCAAGGCCACATCATCGGCCTCGATTTGCCAGTGCTTGAGCTTGGAGGCCAGGGCCACGGTCGTGAGTGAGGTGCCGCGCTCATCCAACGCCACCACACGGCAGCCTTTGGGAATGGCCGCTTCGATGCGGCTGCGTTCGGCCGCAAAGAGTTGCTCCAATGTTTTGGAGGCGCGTGGCTCGGTCTTGACCGTCTTGAGCTCGACTTTGAGCTCCGCAGGAAAACGCTTGGCGTAATCGTCCCAGGCGGTATCGGCCCAATCAGGAACCCGCTGGCCGACTGCCACGATCAGCAGCCTCATTCAGACACCTCAGGACTTGCGCGACGCTGTTTTGGAAGCCGCTTTGGGGGCAGCCTTAGGAGCGGATTTCTTGGCCGCAGGTTTACCCACCGTCACTTTGGTCACGCGCGCTGCGGATTTAGCAGGTGCTTTTTTGGCAGCCACTTTTTTCGCGGCGGGTTGAGCGGAAGTTTTGCGTGCAGGCGACTTGCGGGCTGTTTTTTCAGCGTCTTTTTTCATCTGCGCCTTGGACGGGAACGCCTCCATCACGCCTTTCTTGGCGGCGCTGGAGCGCTTCATGCTGCCTGCCGGTTTGGAGGCTGGCTCCGATTTGGCTTCAGTGGCCTTGGCCGGTTTGTCGGCGCCAAATTTCAAACGCACGGGCTTGTCGCCCCACAAGTCTTCCAGGTGGTAGTACTGGCGAATATTAGGCTGCATCACATGCACCACCGCTTGTCCGCAGTCCACGATGATCCACTCGCCGTTGTCTTCGCCTTCCATGCGGGGCTTGGGAAAACCCGCTTCGCGCACGGCGTCGCGCACGCTGGCGGCCAAGGCCTTGGTTTGCCGATTAGAGGTGCCAGAAGCCACCACGATGCGCTCGAACAAAGGAGAGAGGTGTTCGGTGTTGAACACCTGAATATCTTGGGCTTTCACATCCTCCAAGCCGTCAATGATGGCACGTTGGAGTTTTTGGACGTCTTTTTTGGCGGCGGTTTCGTTTGTCATCAGGCGCTAGGGTAAAGGTGGTGTTGATCAATATAACGCGCAACAGGCTCGCTGACCAGCAGAGCGTGGTCCTGATGCTTGGAAATTCGGGAACGAATATCGGTGGCGCTGACGGGCATGCGGGGCATCTGCAGACTGCGAAAGCGTTCGCGTAAAGATGCCGGAGGAACAAAGCGGTCTTTAACTTCGCCTTGATCAGCCCTGTCAGCTACACAAATTATAGCAAACTGCGGAATCAGCTCCCATTTGTGCCAGCTGGACAGCACATCGCCTTGGTCTTTGCCCAGAATCAGGAAAAGTTCGGCCTGCGGATGCTCGGCTTGGAGTTCGCGCAAGGTGTCCACCGTGTAGGTCGGTCCGGCCCGGCGGGTTTCTCGATCATCCACCAACGCCACGCTCAACTCGGCAAA
>CANGMW010000130.1 GCA_947454695.1 Comamonadaceae bacterium
ATTCAAGACGGTGTGGCGGACAAATGGCTGGTGGACCCGCCGCGGGAAGGCGCTTTTGCCCTGGCCAAAGCGCTGGCCGATTTGCACCAGCAACAAGTGGCACCGCAGGCCAACCCGCTCACACCCGGCGCGCAAGATTGGCAGCCCCCGCGTCGCATTGTGTATGTGAGCTGCAACCCGGCCACCCTGGCACGCGATGCGGGGCTGCTGGTGAATTTGGCCGGTTACCGCTGCAGCGCTGCCGGCGTGGTCAATATGTTCCCGCACACGGCCCATGTGGAGAGCATGGCCGTGTTTGATTGGGTCGGTGACGTGGCGGCTTGAGCACAGGGCCTGACCTGCACAGATGCAAGCGTCATCTTGAAAGACGGCGCGCCAAACTGAAAAACAGCATCACCCATGAAAAAAGGCCCCGAAGGGCCTTTTTTCATAAGTGCTGCAGCTGCTTATTCACGTTCACCACCAAAAATGCCCAGCAAAGCCAGCAAGCGTTGGAAGACATTGACGAGGTCAAGGTACAAGGCCAGGGTGGCCGTGATGTAGTTGGTCTCACCGCCGTCAATGATTTGCTTCAGGTCATACAGCATGTAGGCACTGAAAATTCCGATGGCCAGCACCGAGATGGCCAGCATGCCGGCGCTGGAGCCGACAAACACATTGATGAGTGAGCCCACCATCAGCACCACCGCACCCACCATGAGCCATTTGCCCATGCCGGAGAGGTCACGCTTGATGACGGTGGCCAGACTGGCCATGACAAAAAACACGCCGGCGGTACCGCCAAAGGCCATCATGACCAGATCGGTGCCGTTTTTGAAACCCAACACCATCGCGATCAGTCGCGACAGCATCAAGCCCATGAAGAAGGTAAATCCCAGCAAAACGGGTACACCGGCTGCGGAGTTCTTGGTTTTCTCAATCGCGTAGATGAAGCCGAAAGCACCCGCGAGAAACACCACCATGCCCAGGATGCCGCCCAAGGACTGGGTGATGCCGGTGGCGACGCCAATCCAGGCACCCAACACGGTGGGGATCAGGCTCAGCGTGAGGAGCCAGTAGGTGTTGCGCAACACCTTGTTGCGCTGGGCGGATGACATGGCATAGCCAAACCGGCCAGACGATTCAATGGTGTGGACTTGATCGTTCATATCGTTCTCTCCTTGTGTAACTGCACAGAGCGCAGGTGGAGGCATTCTAGAGCGATTCAAGGGCTTGAAGTAGATGACCTTTTCAGCAGTGGGGCTGTGGTCATGACAGTTTTTCAGTTGAAGTTCATGTCAATGTATGCAAATGCAAACAACAGACGCTATGCTTGATCCTTGTCACTCTAATTTTTACAGGTATCGAACATGCAGAACAAACCCTATCTCGAACTGGCCGACCTCAAACTGATCGCTGCAGCTGCTGAAGCCGAAGCCCTCAAGAACAAATGGGCGGTGAGCATCGCCATCGTGGATGACGGCGGCCGTTTGCTGTGGTTGCAGCGCTTGGATGGTGCTGCGCCGATCTCTGCGGACATCGCGCCGGCCAAGGCCCGCACGGCTGCTTTGGGGCGCCGTGAAAGCCGCATCTACGAAGAAATCATCAACGGCGGGCGCATGTCGTTTTTGAGCGCGCCCACGATTGAAGGCATGCTCGAAGGGGCTGTGCCGGTCATGAAAGACGGACAGTGCCTGGGGGCCGTGGGCGTGAGCGGGGTGAAGTCTTCGGAAGACGCACAAATCGCCCGCGCCGGTATTGCTGCGATCGGTCTTTGATCAGTCTTTGAACAGGCCTTAGGGCAGGGTGGGGTCGGTCACAAAGCCGATTTTCTGAATCCCTGCCCGTTTGGCGGCTGACATGGCTTGCGCCACCCGCTCATAGCGCACGGCTCGGTCGCCCCGGATATGCAGTTCGGGCTGCGGGTTGCGTGCCGCAGCCGCTTGCAACTGCTCAAGCAATTGCGCGTCGTCGATGCGCGCTTCGTTCCAAAAATAAATCCCTTGCGCATCCACGCTCAGCCGGATGGTCTGCGGCTTGGCGTTTTGCGCAGCGCTGCTCGCGCGGGGCAGCTCAATGTCCACCGCGTGTTTCATCACCGGCACGGTGATCATGAAAATGATGAGCAGCACCAGCATGACGTCCACCAGAGGCGTCATGTTGATTTCGCTCATCACTTCATCGCTGTCGTCTTGGGTTCCGAAGGCCATGGTCTTGCCTCAGCCCTTTTTGGCGTTGCGGGATGACTCGCCACTGCCTACCCGTGCGCCCGTGACGAAGTAAGCATGCAGGTCATGGGCAAATCGGTTCAGTTTGGTTTGCACCGATTTGTTGCCCCGCACCAGCGCGTTGTAGCCCAGCACGGCGGGAATCGCCACGGCCAGACCCAGCGCCGTCATGATGAGGGCTTCACCCACCGGGCCGGCCACTTTGTCGATCGTGGCCTGACCCGCGGCCCCAATACCCATCAGCGCGTGGTAGATGCCCCAGACTGTGCCGAACAGGCCGACAAAGGGGGCCGTCGACCCCACCGAAGCCAGGACCGCCAGGCCCGATTGCAATTGGGCCGTGCTGTCGTCAATTGCGTTGCGCAGGCTGCGGGTGATCCAGTCGCTGGCGTTGAGGGCGTCATGCAGATGCACCTTGGTTTCGTGGTGATGGGCGCTGGCATCCTGGCCGGCCAGCACCAGGGCGCGAAACGGATTGTCGTCCTCGGTGCCGAGCTGACTCAAGCCCGCCTCAAAATTTTCACTGTGCCAAAACGTTTCGGCTCGCTGGGCCATGCTGCGGAATTTAAATACATCCAGCGTTTTCATGATGATCACCATCCAAGAGGACAAAGACATCAACAGCAACAGCAGCGTGACGCCTTTGGTGACCCAGTCACCTTGGTTCCAGATATTGAAAAGTCCGAGTTCGTATTGCATAACGCTTCCAGAAAAGAAAAACTATTTCAACTCAAATTTAATCGGCACATCCACCCACATGGCTTCGGCGATGCCGCCGCGTTTACCGGGGACATAGCGCCAGTCTTTGGCGGTTTTCAAGGCCAGCTGATCGAGCCGGTCAAAGCCACTGGATTGTTGAATTTCGGCCTTCTGCGCCACACCATCTACGCCAATCAGCACATGAATGATGACGGTGCCTTGCTCACCCAAGCGCTTACTCATGGGCGGGTAGTTTGGCGCCGGGTTTTGCAAATACTGCGCATCCGAAGAAGGCAGCTCCACTTTGCCGCCCTTGCTTGCTACGCCACTCTGTGCAATCGGTGGCGCCGCAGCAGCGGGCGCACTCACGGCGGTCGGGGCGTTGGGCGAAGGTGTGGCGACTTGTGCCGGTAAAGGCGCGAGTGTTTCGATGGCGCTTGGTTTGATGTGGGTTGTTGGCGTCGGCGCACGGGGCGAGGTCACCATGGGCGCGGGAGGTTCCAAAAACTCACTCAAGATATTCGACGGAATAAGCACCTCAGCCGTTCTGCGCAACAAGCCGGTTTGCAGCGCCCACAGGCCACCGATGTGAAGAAAGACCACACCCATGGCAATCATCATGTTGCGGGAAAAGGGGACGCGTTGGCGCATGGGGCTTAGTTTAGTCGGGCAGCGACAACTCAGTCCGTGTCCTAGTTAGCATGGACGGTGGCCGTTTGACCAGCAAACAGGTTCATGCGAGGGGCGGCATGTCCACCACACGCAGTGTCACGGTGGCCATGGCGCAGGGGGTGGCTTGTTGGTCCGCCACGGAGCTGAGCGCAACGCTCACCACACAAATCGTGCTGCCTGTCTGCACGCATTGCGCTTTGGCTACAAGCAAGGGGCCTTTGGCTGGCGCCAGGTAATTGATGTGCAAGTCGATGGTGACTGCAATTTTCCCCGGGGGGAGGGACGTGGTGGCGGCGGCGCCTGCCGCATGGTCGGCTAATCCTGCGATGACCCCGCCATGGAAAAACCCATTGAACTGCAGGAGTTCGGGTTTTTTCTCCAGCGTCATCTCGACGAGCCCTTGTTCCGCGATCGTCACTTCAACGCCCGCGGCGTGGGTAAACCCGGTCATGGCATTGATTTTTCGAACCATGTCGATGATCAACATGTCTTGTCTCCTTGTGTCCGTGGTGCTGGATGGGCGTCAGTATTCCAGCCGCTCGGGGCGAATTTCCTGCAGGATGGTGGTGGCAATCTCTTCAATCGACTTGGTGGTCGTGGACAACCAGCGGATCCCCGAGCGTCGCATCATGGACTCGGCTTGCGCCACTTCTTCCCGGCAGTTCGCCAGCGAGGCGTAGCGCGAGTTAGGTCGACGTTCGTTGCGTATTTCGCTCAGGCGATCCGGGTTGATGGTCAGGCCAAATAACTTGTGTTTGTGCGGAACCAGCGCAGGCGGCAATTGGTGGCGTTCAAAGTCCTCTGGTATCAGGGGGTAGTTGGACGCCTTGAGGCCGTACTGCATGGCTAGGTAAAGGGACGTAGGGGTTTTGCCGCTTCGACTCACGCCCACCAAAATGATGTCCGAGCTGGCCAGATCTCGGTTGGACTGACCATCGTCATGGGCCAGAGAGAAATTGATGGCTTCAATCCGGTCATGGTAGGCCTGACTCTTGCTGGCGTCGCTGAAGCGGCCGATACGGTGGTTGGACTTGATGCCCAGCTCTTTTTCCAGCGGGTTCACAAAAGTGCCGAACATGTCCAGCAACAGGCCATGGCAGTTTTGGGTGATGACTTGAAGCACCTCCTCGTTCACCAGGGTGGTGAACACAATCGGTTTGTTTCCCTCCACCTCGGCCGTGTGGTTGATTTGCCGGATCGCCTGATGGGCTTTGTCCACCGTGTCCACAAATGGAAGCCGCACGCAGCGAGCCTTCATTTCAAACTGGGCCAAGATGGCATTGCCAAAGGTTTCGGCGGTGATGCCGGTGCCATCGGAGATGAAAAATACAGAGCGGTTGGGCATGGTGCAACAGCGGTTTGGGGGTGAATCGGTAAGCGTGTGTCTGGCCGGCTATTAAACCGGCGGCAGATCTGCACGAGCTTACAATACCCACAACCCTGCTGAATTTTCCATGCACTGCACTGACCGATCAGAACAACACCAAAGTCCTGCCGTTCGCATGGGCGCTGCCAGCACATGTGTGCTGCTGGCAAGCTGCGCTGAGAGTTTTTTAACTTCTGGAGCTTTCCCATGTCTGCACTTTTCAGCCCGACCGCCCTGGTCGTCCCGTTTGAAAACTTAAGAATGACCGATGTCGAGGTCGTTGGCGGTAAAAACGCCAGCCTCGGCGAGATGATCTCGCAGTTGCCGCAAGGCGTGCGTGTACCCACTGGTTTTGCCACCACAGCGCACGCGTTTCGCGAATTCCTCCAACACGACGGCTTGAGCGACCGTATCAACGCCAAACTCAATGTCTTGAACACCGATGACGTGCGCGCACTGGCCACCGTGGGTGCAGAAATTCGTGCCATGGTGGAGGCCCAGCCTTTCCCGGCCGATCTGGAAAAAGCTATTCGGGATGCCTTTGCAGCGTTCAGTGCTGAAAATCCCAATGCCTCTTTCGCCGTGCGTTCTTCTGCAACCGCCGAAGACCTGCCCGACGCCTCCTTTGCCGGTCAACAGGAAACTTTCCTGAATGTGGTGGGCATCGACGAAGTCCTGCACAAGATGAAAGAGGTGTTTGCCTCCTTGTACAACGACCGTGCCATCAGCTACCGGGTGCACAAGGGCTTTGCCCATGCCGATGTGGCTTTGTCCGCCGGCGTGCAACGCATGGTGCGCTCCGACCTGGGCGCGGCCGGTGTGATGTTCACCATCGACACGGAGTCCGGTTTTGAAGATGTGGTCTTCATCACCTCAAGCTACGGATTGGGAGAAACGGTGGTGCAAGGCGCGGTGAACCCGGACGAGTTCTATGTGCACAAGCCCATGCTCAAAGCCAACAAGAATGCTTTGATTCGCCGTAATCTGGGCTCCAAGCTGATCCAAATGGTGTTTTCCACACCCGAAGAAAAAGCCGCCAGCGGCAAGTTGGTCAAAACCATTGACGTGCCCACCGAGCAGCGTAATCGCTACTCGCTGACTGACGCCGATGTTCAGCAACTGGCGCGTTATGCCCTGGTGATCGAGCAGCACTATGGCCGTGCGATGGACATCGAGTGGGGCAAAGATGGCACTGACGGCCAGCTCTACATCCTGCAAGCGCGCCCGGAAACGGTGAAGAGCCAAAGCGGCGGCACCGCCGAGCACCGCTACAAGCTCATGGGACAAGGCACGGTGCTGGCCGAAGGCCGTGCGATCGGTCAAAAAATCGGCACTGGCCCGGTGCGCTTGGTGCGCAGCATCAGCGAGATGGACACGGTGCAGCCAGGCGACGTCTTGGTGACCGACATGACCGACCCCAACTGGGAGCCGGTCATGAAGCGCGCCTCTGCCATTGTCACTAACCGGGGCGGGCGCACCTGCCACGCCGCCATCATTGCGCGCGAGCTGGGCATTCCAGCGGTGGTGGGTTGCGGGGACGCCACCGAATTGTTGAAAGACGGCACGCTGGTCACCGTGAGCTGCGCCGAAGGCGATACAGGCCATATCTACGACGGCCTGCTCGAGATGGAAATCACCGAAGTGCAACGTGGTGCGATGCCTGAGATTCCGGTGAAGATCACCATGAATATCGGCAACCCCCAACTTGCTTTTGACTTTGCCCAGTTGCCCAATGCCGGCGTGGGTCTGGCGCGTTTGGAATTCATCATCAACAACAACATTGGTGTTCACCCCAAGGCGATTCTGGACTACCCCAACGTCGATGCCGATCTGAAGAAGGCCGTCGAGTCGGTGGCGCGGGGCCACGCCTCACCGCGTGCGTTTTATGTGGACAAAGTGGCTGAAGGGGTAGCGACGATTGCGGCTGCTTTTTGGCCCAAGTCCGTCATCGTGCGCCTCTCGGATTTCAAGAGCAACGAATACCGCAAGCTCATCGGCGGCAGCCGTTACGAGCCCGAGGAAGAGAACCCCATGCTGGGTTTCCGAGGTGCCGCTCGTTACGTCAGCGCTGAGTTTGGCGAGGCTTTTGCCATGGAGTGCGAAGCCATGCGCCGAGTGCGCGAAGACATGGGGCTGACCAATGTGGAAGTCATGGTCCCCTTTGTGCGCACGCTGGGTCAGGCCAAAAAAGTCACCGAGCTCCTGGCTGCACAAGGCCTCAAGCGCGGTGAGAACGGTCTGAAGATCATCATGATGTGCGAGGTCCCGAGCAACGCCATCCTGGCCGATGAGTTCCTCGAGTACTTTGACGGCTTCTCGATCGGCTCCAACGACTTGACGCAGCTCACCCTGGGTCTGGACCGTGACTCCGGCCTGGAGTTGCTGGCCGCCGATTTTGA
>CANGMW010000131.1 GCA_947454695.1 Comamonadaceae bacterium
AAAGGCAGCCTCGCCCCCGAAGGCGCGCTCATCAAAGTGGCGGGCTTGAAGAGCCTGGTGTTTGAAGGCCCGGCCCGTGTGTTTGAAAACGAGGAAGACGCGTTCGAGGCCGTCTCGCACCGCCAGTACCAGGCCGGCGAAGTGCTGGTGATCCGCAACGAAGGCCCCAAGGGCGGCCCCGGCATGCGCGAGATGCTGGGTGTCACCGCGCTGGTCTACGGACAAGGCATGGGCGAGAAAGTGGCCCTGCTCACCGACGGGCGTTTCTCAGGCGCCACGCGCGGCATGATGGTGGGCTACATCGGCCCCGAGGCCGCACTGGGCGGACCGATTGCCTATGTGCGCAATGGCGACAAAATTCGCCTCGATGCCACTACCGGCACGCTGGATGTACTGGTCGATGACACCGTCTGGCAGCAGCGCCTGCGTGAACCTTTAGCGCGCCCGACCGAGCGACTCTCCGGCGTACTGGAGAAATACGCGCAACTTGTCTCTCCGGCTCGCGTGGGCGCGGTCACGCACCGCGGCGGCGCATGAAGCTGGCGTTTTGCGGCCTGGGCCTGATGGGCCTGCCCATGGCGCACCGCCTGCTCGACGCCGGCCACACGCTCAAAGTCTGGAACCGCACGGCCGCCAAAGCCGCTGAGCTGGTGGCCCGTGGCGCCGAGTGTTGCGACACCCCGGCCGCCGCCGCACACGGTGTGGACGGCGTGCTCCTGTGCCTGTACGACGCGGCCTCGGTCGAGGCCGTTGTGTTTGGCACCGAGGGCATTGCGACGGCCCGCGGTCTGCATTGGCTGGGCGACCACACCAGCATCACGCCGCAGGTGTCACGCGAACTCGCACAGCGCTTGCAAGAGGCCAGCGGCGCCGTCTGGTACGACGCCCCGGTCTCCGGCGGCGTGGGTGGTGTGCGCGCTGGGACGCTTGCCGTCATGGCCGGTGGCGACTTGCGGCACTGGGCCGATTTTGAAGCCGCGGTACGTGCTTATGCGGGCAACATTACCCACATGGGTGCGAGCGGCACCGGGCAGGCGGCCAAGCTATGCAACCAGGTGATCGTGGCCAGCACCGTGGCGGCCATCGCTGAAGCCGTGGGGCTGGCGCGGCGCAACGGCATCGACCCGGCCCAGTTGGTCCAGGCCTTGCGGGGCGGCTGGGCCGACTCCAAACCCTTTCAGGTGTTTGTGCCGCGCATGGCCCAGGCGCAGGCCCAGTCCATCGGCGCCTTATCGACCATGCACAAGGATGTGGACACCATCATGGCCGTGGCCCAGCGCAGCGGCGCGCGCATGCCCATGACCACCCAAGTCCAGGCCTTGATGCAAGAAGCCACGGCGATGGGGCTGGGGCCGGCGGAGTTGTCAGCCCTGGTGAGCATCGTGTTGCCCGAACTGAGCGCCGCGTTTCTCCAGCAGGCTAAGGACTTGGGTGCGCCGACACAAGGTGCTTGATTTGGCTTGTCATGCATCAGGACCCGTTCGTCATGAATCACCTTCACTTTCAGGATGCATAACTACCCGTTCGGGCTGAGCCTGTCGAAGCCCCTGCCAGCCCTTCGACAAGCTCAGGGCGAGCGTTTGGGACTTCCAAGGACCCCATCAAAAAACGGCGGGTCATCGCATAGGCTTTTGCAAAAGCCACTAAAATTTTGTAAACACTTTGGAGTCCCCATGAAATTCAAGTTCTCTCTTGCCGGTGTGGCCCTCGCGCTGTGCACCCTGTTGGGCAGCGCGCATGCTGATCCGCAAACCATCAAAGTTCTGGTGGGTTTCCCGCCCGGCGGTGGCACCGACGCCATTGCGCGCGTGCTGGCTGAAAAACTCAAAGACCAGCTCGGCGCCAACGTGGTGGTGGAGAACAAAGCCGGCGCCGGCGGCCAATTGGCGGCGCAAGCACTCAAGGCCTCGCCCGCTGATGGCAGCGTGCTGTTCTTCTCGCATGACCACACCATCTCCATCCTGCCCCAGGTCGTGAAAAACCCGGGCTACCACTCGGCCACTGACTTCGTCCCGGTGGTGGGTATCGCCACCTTTGCCAATGGTCTGGCCCTGTCCAGCGGCACGCCGGCCAAAACCTTTCAGGAATACATCCAGTGGGTAAAGGACAAAGGTCAAGGCCACGGCAACATCGGCATCCCGGCACCGGCCTCGATCCCTGAATTTTTGGTCAAGGTCATCGCCAAGAAAAACAAACTCGACATTCAAGCCGCCCCCTACCGCGGTGGTGCGCCGCTCATGGCCGACATGCTGGGCAACCAGGTGCCCGCCGGTCTGGCTGGCGTGAATGACTTCCTGGAAAACATCCGCGCCGGTAAATTCCGCATGGTCGCGGTGATCGGTGACAAGCGTCAAGCCATCCTGCCCGACGTACCCACCTTTGCCGAACTGGGCATGCCCGGCTTTGAAGACCTGGCTTACTACGGCTTCTTTGCGCCCGCTGGAACGCCCAAAGCCATCATCGACCGCTACTCCGAAGCGATTGCCAAAATCATCGCGCAACCCGAAGTGAAAGATCGTCTGACCAGCATGGGCATCACCGTGGTCCACATGACACCGCAAAAATTTGCCAGCCATGTGAACAGCTACACCCAACACTGGGAAGAGATCATCCGCACCAACGGGTTTGCGGCCCCCTGAGCTTGAACCGGCACATGACAACAGGCGCTCACAGGCCACTGTGGCGCCTGTTTTTTTATCTGGGCGTATCGTCTTTAATCCTCGCCCTTTTATCGTGTGGCGGCGGCGGTGGGAGTGCTGGCTCTAATCAGGGCAACAACACGACTGCAGACACGCCGGTTTGGGCAAGCACGTCTGTCACGCCTTACTCACCCCTTTTTAATTACGCCGCAGGGGACATCAATGGCGATGGTCTTGAAGATGTGATCGTCAGTGGCTGGATTGCTGTGGGGGGCGATTACACCGGGTCGCCCAACCCGGGCCATGGCGGTTGGTCGGGCCATTACAACCCCAAGATGACGGTGCGTGTATTGATCCAGCAAAGTGATGGCCGTCTGCGTGATGACACGGCGCAATGGATCAACGACAACCAGATCTGGGGCTCCAACCGTGTGTTGATCGCCGACCTGGACGGCGATGGCGGGCCCGATATTGTCTTGCCCGGCTTTCAAGACACCGGCGACTTCGCCCCGGTCCCCAGTGTGATTTATTGGCATGCCGGTGATCACTATGTACGTGATAACAGCGCCCTGCCAACCCCCGTCTGGGCGCATGGCGGATGTCTGTTGGACATTGATCAGGATGGTCGACTGGACATCCTCATGGGTACGGGTACCGGTGGTGTTTGGCACAACCAGGGGGGACGGAATTTTGTATTCGACAATGGTGCCATCGACAACGCGGGGGCGAGTTGCACGTCCGACATCAACCCTGCCTCCGGGCAGCAAATGGTGGTCTCGGGCAACAACTACAGCAACGACGGAAAACGCGACAACATTTACCGCCTCAGCAACAACGGGCAACGACTGTCGAGTTTTGGTTTGCCGGGCACGGAGCTGGCGGTCGATACCGACGACACCGGCTTGTTGCTGGTGGACATCGACGGTGACGGACTCAAGGATCTGGTGGTTTCGGGCATTGGTCCAAGCGGTAAACGCCGTGTCTACCGCAATACGGGGGATTGGTCTTTTGTAGATTACTCGTCCCAATGGCTGGTTGGTGTGGATACCCTGTCCTATAACCAGGTCACCTCACGCACCCTCACCGTTAAATCGGCTCAGTATGTTTTTCTCAGCGGGGCCGAGGCAGACACGGTGTTCAGTCTGTCCGAGCATGGTCTGACACCTGTACGTCCAGATCGCTTTGTCTCGGTAGCTCGGCAAATTTCAACCAGCAAAGGTTTTAGCTATGCAGCCGACGACTACCAATCCGGCTTTGTCTACCAAAGCACGGCATTGGGCGGCTTTGGATTGCTCGCGCCGGTGCACATCAAAAACACCCTATGTCCGGAGGTCAACTTCCCCCCGAGCTGTACGGTCATGCAGTTTTACTCTGCGCAGTATTGATACCTGAGTCCTCTCGTTTTACCCTAGACTGGGAGGTACAAATTGTCCTTGCAATCCCAGTAAAAATTGAGCTCGTTTTTTCAGAGGAGCGATCACCATGCCCACGTTCTCCACCTTGCGCATCGACCAAGACGCCCAGCACCCGCGCGTCGCCCGCCTGCTGCTCAACCGGCCCGAACGGCTCAACGCGATCAACAACGAAATGCCGCGTGAAATCCGCGAGGCGGTGGAGTGGGCCAATGCCAATGACGAGGTGCATGTGATCGTGGTCGAAGGCGCGGGCAAAGGGTTTTGCGGCGGCTATGACCTGCAACACTTTGGCGAAGGCACGATCGACCACCCCTGCCAGCAAGAGCGCAATCCCTGGGACCCGATGGTGGACTACGCCTTCATGAAGCGCAACACCGAAGACTTCATGTCGCTGTGGAAAAGCCCCAAGCCCACCATCGCCAAAGTGCACGGCTACGCGGCAGCCGGCGGCAGCGACATCGCGCTGTGTTGCGACCTGCTGGTGATGGCGCAAGACGCGCGCATCGGCTACATGCCCACGCGGGTGTGGGGCTGCCCCACCACCGCCATGTGGACCTACCGCCTGGGCGCCACACGCGCCAAGCAGCTCATGTTCACCGGCGACACCATTGACGGCCTCACCGCCGCGAACTGGGGCCTGGCCAACGAGGCCGTGCCGCTGGACCAGTTGGAAGCGCATACCCTGGCATTGGCGCAGCGGATTGCCGGCGTGCCGCGTTCGCACCTGGCCATGCACAAGATGGTCGTCAACCAGGTCATGCAGACCATGGGCCTGGAGCAAAGCCAGATGATGGCCACCCTGTTTGACGGCATCACCCGCCATAACCCGGAGGGGATGTGGTTTCGCCGCTATGCGCAGCAGGAAGGCTTCAAGGCCGCGGTGCAATGGCGCGACAGCGGCCAGCCGATTCCTGAGGGCGATGAAGCGCGTGCCTTGGTTGCGCAAATGGATGCGCAACGCCAAAAAAATGCTGATCCGGGCCAGGCCTGATCACGCCTCAGTTGTTACCCTCACGCTTTGCATTGATGAAAGGCTCCCCCATGACGTTCAAACTCAGCACCTTCGCGTTGACCACGATGGCCTTGTCGGTCTCGGTCTTGCTCAGCGCCCCCGCGCACGCGGCGCCCGATGCCGCGCTGCTGCGTGCAGCCCAGGCGGCGCAGCCTGCGGTGATCGTCTCGCTCAAAGACATGGTCGCCCTCGAATCCGGCACCATGGATGCGCCCGGGCTCACGCGCATGGCCGACTACGTGCAAGCGCGCCTCCAAGCGCTGGGCGGCCAGGTCGAGCGGCGCAAAGCCAGCAGCGGCAACGGCGACATCCTGATTGCGCGCCACAGCGGCACGGGCAAACGCAAGTTCATGCTGATCGCGCACATGGACACCATCTACGCCCCCGGCACACTCCAAACCCAGCCCATCAAGCAAGACGGCAACCGCTTGTACGGGCCCGGCATTGCGGACGATAAAGGCGGCATCGCGGTGGTGCTGCATACCCTGCAAATTCTCAAAGCCGCCGGCTGGAAAGACTACGCACAACTCACCGTGGTGTTCAACGGCGATGAAGAGTCATCCTCCAACGGCTCGGGCGCCACGATTGCTGCACTGGCCGCTGAACATGAGGTGGTGCTGTCCTACGAACCCACTGCCGCCAAAGCCGTGGCCAAGGTCGAAGGCGTGTTGCTATCGGCCGCAGGCACCGGCACGGCGACCCTGACCGTGCAAGGTCGCAGCTCGCATGCCGGCGCGGCGCCCGACGAGGGCCGCAACGCCCTGATTGAAATGGCGCACCAGGTTTTGCAAACCGCCGACATCGCAAAAACCATTCCCGGCGCGCAACTGAACTGGACCCAAGCCGAGAGCGGCAAAGTGCGTAACCAGATTCCCGATCAGGCCAGTGCCTCGGCCGATGTGCGCCTCACCGCTACCGACGCGGCCGCCAAACTGCAAGCCGCTCTAGACGAGAAAGCCAAGGCGCATCGCGTCAACGAGACCCGTGTGAGCTATGTGGTTCAAACAGGTCGCCCGCCCTATGTGGGCGATGCCCGCACGCGTGAACTCGCAGCCAAAGCCCAAGCCATTTACGCCGAGCTCGACGACCGTCCCTTGTACCTGCACCCCAGCACGGGGGCGGGCACCGATGCGGGCTATGCCAGCATGTCGGGCAAAGCCGCGGTGCTGGAGAGCATGGGCCTGGCCGGCTGGGGCTACCACGCACGCGATGAGTACATCGAGATCGACTCCATCGTGCCGCGCCTGTACCTGAGCGCGCGCTTGCTCATGCAACTGGCGCAGGAAGCACCCTGAGTCACGCCTATGACGCTTGACCTGCTGTGGAGCCGCTGGGTTGACCTGCACGCCCTGGTCGTGCTGGGCGGGCTGGTGTTTTTTGCGATGACCTCGCATGCCCGACAGCAAAAACGTCACCCCTCCGCCGCCATTGCCTGGGTGCTCTCGCTGATCTTGCTGCCCTACCTGGCCCTGCCGCTGTACCTGCTGCTGGGCGACCGCAAGGTCTTGCACAACACCCCGCCCGGTTTACCGATGAGCGCCAGCGACCGTGTGCTCGATCACGCCAGCGCGAGCCTGGACAGCTTTGTGCATTTGGCCCAAGCGCTGGGCTTGCCGCCGGTGTGTCGCTACGAGCAACTGCAGCTCCATGCCGATGGCCAAGCCGCGCTGGATGCACTGCGCGCACTGATTGACAAGGCGCAGCACCGACTGGACCTGTGCACCTTCATTCTGGGACGCGACGAGCTGGGTGAGGACATCAGCCAGCGGCTCATGGCACGTGCCCGCGCCGGTGTGCGTGTGCGGCTCTTGATTGACGGCGTGGGCATTTACCTAGGGGGCCGCCCCATTTTGAAGCGACTCAAAGACGCCGGCATTGACGTGGCGCTGTTTGTGCCACCTTGGCACTCCTCTTTGCCTGGCAAAACCAATCTGCGCAACCACCGCAAGCTCGCCATCGCCGATGGCCGGCAGGTGTGGACGGGCGGTCGCAACCTGGCCGCGATTTGCTTCACAGGCCGCAGCAGCGGATTGCTCGAGCGCACCCCTTGGCTTGACCTGAGCTTTGATGCACTGGGTGAGCTCGCTGAGCAAGCGCAAGTGCAATTCAATCAGGACTGGGATTTCGCCAACCACCCCATCACGCAGCCGTCGCCCGCCTCACCCACGCGGGAACGGGTACAAGCCGCCCGAACCGATGAGGA
>CANGMW010000132.1 GCA_947454695.1 Comamonadaceae bacterium
ACCGAGACAGCGAACCCGGATCAGGTTCGCCGCCCGGACACTCGCCTTACTTGCGCATCAACACTTTGAGGACAGCCTGCAAGCGACGCGCGTGGCCCGCATCAAACGACGTGGCCAACAACTTGGCCACATCCTGGCCCCAGGTCTGCTGCGGTGATGGGTCATTGCGACGGGTCAACAGTTGCAGTTGCAAAGCACGACGCGCCGTGATGTCAGAGGCCGGCGTGGGTACTTCGGCGGCCATTTCCAGACGCAACAAGTGTTTCAAGGCATCCCCTGAGGGCGCAGTGCTCAAGGCTTGATTCCAAGCCATGCGCGTCGCCGGATTAACCTGGCCGCCCAAATCGGTGGCGCTGGGCATCTGCGCGGTATCGCGATGTTCCCAAGCGCTGAGCAGTTGGGTGAGCGCCTCGCCGTGGGCTTGCGCAGCGAGTTTTCGCAGCGCCATTTGCGCGTGTTCCAAAGCATCGCGCTGAGCGCGGAATGCCGTGTCGCCCAAGCGAGGACCGGCGGGGGCTCTGTCTTTGAAATCGTCGCCACGACGCGCACCATCCCAGGCTCCCCGGCTGTCCTTGCGATCGCCACCGCGCGCATCCTTGCGATCACCACCCCGGCCGCGCAGCTGCGGTGCAGGTTCTGATTTTTTCTGACCCGGACGGTCGTCGCCGCGCATGGCCACCACGGGCTTGCGCACCGGTGGCGCGACTTTGACGGGCTCGGGTTCGGGCGCAGCAGCTGATGCATCGGCGGATTCAGCGCTGGTGCCGGACGACTCACCCGTTGCACTCGCCTCACCCGTTTCGTTCACTTCATGGGCAGCAGGGGCAGTCACCCCCTCTTGCTCTTGCTCTTGCTCTGCAGTTGCAGCCGCCTGTACAGACGCTTCAGCAGCAGCCGCATCGGCTACCACCACAGCCGCCTGGGCGTTGGCCTGGCCGCGCAAGGCGTCCTCCAAGGCGGCCATGGCACTGCGAATTTTTTGAGCATCGCCGGAGGCGTTGGCAACTTCCAAGGCTTTGGAAGCGTCCAGCACCACGCGATCGCGGACGCTTAACTCGGCCGCGGCTTTGTCGCGCTCGGTGCCTTTGCGCTTAAAGGCCTCATCGATCGGCTGACGGAATGCATCCCAGAGCTTTTGCTCGTGGCGGCGCTCCAGTGGAATCGCGTGCGCCTCGGCTTGCCAGCGCTGTTGCAAGGCCTTGACTGCATCCACGCGCAGCATGGGCGCAGCACCCAGCGCCACCGCTTCTTCGATCATGGCGTGGCGACGAACCAGGCTTTCTTTTTGAATCGTCTCCAAGGGCTCGGCGGCCAGCGTCATGGCGGCTTTCCACAAGGGCTGCATCTCCGCAAAGGCTTTTTCGCCCAAATGACCGGCCTCGCGCCAGCGGTCGCCGAATTGATGCAGGATGCGGTTAAAGCCTTTCCAGTCATCGTCCAAGGCGGTGCGGTTTTCACCGGCCCAGTTTTTGAGCTCTTCGATCAAGGCCAGGCGTTGCGCCTTGTTCTGCGCGCTTTCAGCTTTGATTTTCTCCAGCCAGACTTCCACCACCTTGTAGGCTTCGTTGCAGGCCGCATCGAAGCGTTTCCACAAAGCATGGTTGGGCACGCCGCCCTGATCGGTTTGCTTCCACTGCTCACGCAGGGTGCGCAAGCTCTCTTGCATTTTTCGCCCGCCAATGGCCTGGCCCTCGGGCCGTTTGAGCAGGGCTTCGGCCTTGCCCACCAGTTCCTGGCGCAACTGATCGGCACGCCAGCGTTGCCAGTCTTCCAAATCGCCGGCGGCGGCCAGCGCCGAATTGGCTTGCGCCTCCATCTTGGAGTCGATCAACTTGCCAAATTCTTTGAGTGCCTGGCGCAAGGCGGCTGCCGCCCCGGCGCTGGCTTTGCCATGGCCTTCGGCAATTTCTTGCTCCAATTTTGAGAGCACATCACGAACTTTTTCCATGGCCTCGGCACGGACTTGGGGGTCCACCTTCACCTTGGCAGGCTTGGCTTGGGCCTGCACAGGCACGCCGCGGGCCACACGCAATTCATCGGCCCACACGGGCACCGGGGGTAAATCGGCTTGAGGGTCTTTTTCAGCAGCCTGGGTTTGCGCCACGGCCAACTGAAATGCATCCCACACCACCAAGAGCTGGGCACGCGAAGCCTCCAGCTGGGGTGGGAATTTGGGGTCCACACTGCCCCAGTTTGGATCGGCCTGCAGGGCCTGCGCCTGGTCTTGCCAGTGCGCAACGTCGGCCTGCAAAAAGGACAAGGCTGCGAGCGCATCGCGCCAGGGTTTAGTCGACAAGATTTCAATGCGCTGGGCCAAGAGCACGGCGGCCTCGCGCTGAACTTGCACCCGGTGCTGCAAGTCTTCAATCACTCTGACCCGATCCGACAACTGGCTTTTGAGGGTGGCTAAGGGCTCACGGCTCAGGGGTGCACCGGCTTTGGCCGCATCGCGCTGCCACGCCATGGCGTCAGCCACATTGAGCTTGAGCGTGGCCAGTAAGGCGTGGCCTTTGGCGGCCCACTCGGCACCTAAAGCTTCCTGACCGCGAGCGCGCTTGATGTCATCGAGCTTTTCCCGCAACGGTTTGGCCGCGCCTTTGTCCTTGACGCTCAACTCTTTAAAGACCTCTTGCATTTGTTCATGGCTGGGCTCAGTGGCCAACCAGTCACGCACGCGGGAAGCGCGCTCGCCAGATGTGGGGGCGGTGAAGGCACCGCCGGTGAGCGCATCGAGCGCCTGGGTATCGTGGGTTTTTGTGGCTTGGGTCACTTCAATCGCTTCAGGTCAAGGGTAATGGTGAACCAATAGGCTTAAGAGCAACCATCAGTCCAAACCCGTATTTTCGCCGCGAAATGCGCTGCCTTGGCATTGAAGTGACATAAAAACAAAGAAGCCCGGCCGAAATGGCTCAAGGCCAATTCGGTCGGGCTCGATGGCGAGTCTCAGACCCAAGCCATCTCGATCACGCATCCAAGAGAGGAACGTCTTGATGCGTAGGAAGCAAGAGATTGCTCCCAAGCTTGCTGACTCGACCCCGATGCTGACACACCCCAAAGGGAGGGAGCAGGTCATCTGCCAGCCATTGCCCTGATTGCCATCAGAACCCAATCACTCTAAGCGCTTGCACCAGGCCTAACAAGGCCTCTTTTTCTATCGATTGTTGATTATTCATTGTGAATTGACACTGAAAACTCATGGCCTACTTACACAGAAGCATTTAAAGAAATTGTTTCTTATTATTGACTTGATATATAGGTGCACTTAAAATTCAGACCAGCTGACGAAGATCAGCCTCAACGATCCCCGCTGCCGACCCCGGCTAAATCGGATTCGCGAATGCCTCAAGGAGGAGGCCGCGATCCTGATGGCGTACCAAACCAGACGTGGCAGAACCGTGTTGAAACCCCTTGGAAACAATGGGTTCGATGACTTCTAAGCCGCGAAACGAGAGGAAGTGCTATGACAGCGATACGACAATTCATTCAGGGCCTGCGAACGTTCACCATGGACGTGACGCACGGGTTCATGGAAGTCATCCACAACGGCTTTGCCTTGTTCGGCTTGGCCGTGATGTTTGCCTGCATCACCCTGGCAGCCCGCCCCGATTTGCGGGAAGCCGGCGAACGCCAGCTCATAGGCTGGCTACAAACCCGCCAAATTGCCCTGCGTGGCATGGAAGTCCAAGCTGATGCCGTTGACCGGGCGACGGCGGCCAACCCCCAAGATTTACCTAAAAAACAGGCTGCCGTTGCTTACTGGTTAAGCAAAAAATACCGGGTAGCCCCAGAACCCATCAGCGCTTTGGTGGTGGAAGCTTTTGACATCGGCAAACGCACGGGATTGGATCCCACCCTGCTACTGGCAGTGATGGCTGTGGAGTCGGGCTTTAACCCTTTTGCCCAAAGCTCTGTGGGTGCCCAAGGTCTGATGCAGGTCTTAACACGCGTGCACAGCGAAAAATACGACGGTTTCGGTGGCAACATGGCTGCCTTTGACCCGCTGACCAACCTGCGGGTGGGTGCAACCATCCTCAAAGACTACATCCACCGGTCCGGATCGATTGAAGCAGGCCTGCGCCAGTACGTAGGGGCCATCAATCTAGCGGACGACAGCGGCTATACGGCCAAGGTCATGGCCGAATACACCCGCCTGAACTTGGTCAGCAAAGGCCAGTCCGTACCCTTGAGCACGCCCCAGGCCATACCCGTCATGGCCCCGGCAGAGTCAGCTTCGCCCCCTGCGGCGCCTGCCGGCAAGATCAGTTCTTAAGATCTGTCTTGCGCCCGCCTCAGCTACACTAAGCTGGTACGCAACTGGCGATAGGCGCGCATCTTTCGGGATGAAAGCGCTGAAGTGGGACACCACAAGGAAGCGTACCGCGGACCCTGGGGCCCAAAACTCCCAACCGCGTTCAGCCGTTCGCCTGGGCAGCCTCCAGCTGACTGGAGGACCAGCGTTTTTAACCGACTGCCATGTACAACAGAAACATCCTCGTCGAACAAACCGATCCTGAACTCTGGGCTGCCATCCTGGCCGAAAATGCCCGCCAGGAACACCACATCGAACTGATTGCCAGCGAAAACTACGCTTCACCTGCGGTGATGGCGGCCCAAGGCTCGCAACTCACTAATAAGTACGCCGAGGGCTATCCCGGCAAGCGCTATTACGGCGGTTGCGAGAACGTGGACGTGGCCGAGCAGCTGGCCCTTGTCCGTGTCAAACAGATTTTCGGCGCAGAAGCGGCCAACGTGCAGGCCCATTGCGGCGCCTCCGCCAATGAAGCGGTTTTCCTGGCTTTCCTCAAACCGGGCGACACCATCATGGGCATGAGCCTGGCCGAAGGCGGCCACTTAACCCACGGCATGGCGCTGAACATGAGCGGCAAATGGTTCAACGTGGTGTCCTACGGCTTGAACGACAAAGAAGAAATCGACTACGACGCCATGGAACGCAAGGCCCATGAGTCCAAGCCCAAGCTCATCATTGCCGGCGCCTCGGCCTACAGCCTGCACATTGACTTTGCGCGCTTCGCCAAAGTAGCCAAAGACGTGGGCGCCATCTTCATGGTGGATATGGCCCACTACGCTGGTTTGATCGCCGCGGGCGTCTACCCCAACCCGGTCCCGCACGCCGATGTCGTGACCTCCACCACGCACAAGAGCCTGCGCGGTCCGCGCGGCGGCATCATCTTGATGAAAAGCCAATACGAAAAAGCCATCAACAGCGCCATCTTCCCCGGCCTGCAAGGTGGCCCGCTCATGCATGTGATCGCGGCCAAAGCGGTGGCATTCAAAGAAGCCATGGCGCCGGAGTTCAAGACCTACCAGCAGCAAGTGGTCAAAAACGCGCAGATCGTGGCCGAGACCTTGACCCAGCGCGGCTTGCGCATTGTGAGTGGCGGCACCCAAAGCCATGTGATGCTGGTGGACCTGCGCTCCAAAGGCATCACCGGCAAGGAAGCTGAAGCCGTGCTGGGCCAAGCCCACATGACCATCAACAAAAACGCCATCCCCAATGACCCGGAAAAGCCCATGGTCACCAGCGGCGTGCGCGTGGGCACGCCGGCCATGACCACCCGAGGCTTCAAGGACGAAGAAGCCCGCATGACGGCCAATCTGATTGCCGATGTGCTGGACAATCCGCGTGACGAGGCCAATATCGGGGAGGTTCGCGCCAAGGTGAACGCGCTGACCGCCCGCTTCCCTGTGTACAAGTGAGCACAGCTGCGACGCGCTCGTCATGAAATGTCCGTTCTGCGGTCACTCCGAAACCCAGGTCATGGAGACCCGGATTTCGGAGGACGGCGACTTTATCCGCCGTCGCCGCCAATGCGGGGCGTGTGACAAACGGTTCACGACCTACGAACGTCCAGACGTTGCCTTCCCCAGCATCGTCAAAAAAGATGGGCGTCGGATTGAATACGAGCGCGCCAAACTGATCGGCTCCATGAACCTGGCGTTACGCAAACGCCCGGTCAGCACCGAGCAGATCGACAGCGCCATCGAACGCATCGAAGAAAAACTGCTGAACCTGGGATTGCGTGAAGTCCCCTCCGGTCGCATTGGAGAGCTCGTCATGCGGGAGCTAAAAAAACTCGACAAAGTCGCCTACGTGCGATTTGCCAGTGTGTACCGCAGCTTTGAAGACATCGACGAATTCAAGTCACTCGTCGACGAGGTCAGGCGCTAATTTTATTTGTAAGCGTTCTTCCCGTAAGCCGCGGGCGCATTACAAGCAGTTGCATTTTGCTTCTGCGCATTAACAGCTCATCCGACAAACTCAAAGCGTTCATTTGAACGCCTTGTCGTTATGCGGAATCGACAAGTTGGTGTTTCAACACTTGCCGAGAAGCTGAATGCCCAAGTCAAAAAGATCCCGGCGTTTTACAAAGCCACACGGCTTCACCTTGATTGAATTGCTGGTGGTTCTGGCGATCGCGGCACTGTTGGCTCGGCTTGCTGCGCCAGCCTTCGCGGGTTTGATCAACAGTGCCAACGTTTCGCGCGCCGTCAACGACTTCATTTTGGATACCCGATACGCCCGAGGTGAAGCGATGCGGCGTGGCAAAACAGTCACTATCTGCCGAACGGCCACCCCCACAGCCTCCCCCTCCGCCACAGCGCCGGTTTGCAGCACCTCAGGAAACTCCGATTGGGGTCAAGGCTGGATTGTGTTTGTAGACATTGGGGCAAGCCCGGGGGTTTTCGATTACCAAACGGACAAAATTTTGCGTGTGCATGAAAGCCTCTCCGGGATCGGGGGTCTCACGGCGGTCAACAACAGCAGTGTGGCGATGAGCGGTCAGAACTACATCACGTTTGACGCATCCGGTAAAGCTGTCGGTTATGCGGGGCGCTGGTTGGTCACGCCCAACGGACAGCTCGCTAGCAACAACACGCTGACACGCACCGTTTGCCTGAACTTTGTCGGGCGCATTCGCCTTGCCTCTCCCACCACCTATGGCGCAACAGGGGATGTTCAGTGTTCATGAGCCCAATGCGTCGTCAGCTGAAGAAGCAACATGGTGTTTCCTTGCTCGAAGTGCTTATTTCCATTTTGATCTTATCGCTCGGTATTCTGGCCATGTCGGCCATGCAAGCCTATGCCGTTGCCACACAAAAAAATGCGGTGAACCGGGCTATCGCCAGTGCGCTGGCCAATGAAGCCGCCGAGCTCATCCGGCTCAACCAATACCCGGACAGCAACGGCCAAACCGC
>CANGMW010000133.1 GCA_947454695.1 Comamonadaceae bacterium
CGCAAGTGAAAGAGTTAAGCAAATGTGAATTCAAAGAAATTCGTGAAATTGTTCCATTTCACAATTGCACTGAGCGGCATTTATGCTGATTTACGAATGCTTGAGCGGAGCAAGGAAACAACACCTGGCGCACCGGCGCATTCCTTCCTCACCTCCACCACCTGGAATACTTGGCACAGTGCTGACAGGAGTTCCTCTTCTCTGACTCGCCACGGACTGTCACGCCATGGAGGCCTGACCAATTGATGGCGCCTTTTTCAATAGGGCAAAGAACACGCAAGCTTCGTGTTGAATTCTCAAAATTAATGGGGTGGGTTTGCCCCCCCGAAGTACGGAGTCGCTTGCGGCAAGATCCTCACACTGGCCGCTCGGCATGCAGCGCCTTGCCTTCAGAAAACCGGCGGCCAATGAAGTTTCTCAACCACTGGTGGCCGGGGTCGCGGTGCAAGCGGCCGTGCCAGAACTGGTGGATGGCGCTGTCGTCCAACTTGATTGGCAGGTCGCGCTGGACCAAGGCAAAAGGACGCAGCACCCGCTCAGCAAATCGCTCGGGCACCGTGGCCACCAAGTCTGACTGTCGCAATACCTCGCCCAGGGCTACATAGTGCGGCATGGTCAGGCGCACCTGGCGGCGTAAGTGCTTTTTCTCCATGGCCACATCCACCCGGCCGTGGCCCGTGCCTTCGGCCACCACCCGCACATGCTCGGCCTGCGCGAAAGAGGTCAGGTTGAGTTTGTTTTTGCCCGCCAGCGGATGGCCCTTGCGCATCAGGCACACATATTTCTGCCGGAACAGCGCCTGCTGAAAGAAGCCAGCCTGCAACTGAGGCAAAAGGCCCAAAGCCAGGTCAATCCGGCCCGCGCTCATGTTTTCCTTCAGGGCCACCTGCGCCACCGGGGCGACTTGCAAGGTGACACCGGGGGCTGCTCGCCCCAACTCTTCCACCAATACCGGCAGGAAATACATCTCGCCCACATCGGTCATGGCGATGGTGAAACTGCGCACGCTGGTGGCCGGCTCGAACGCGGCACGTACATGCAAGGCCTGCTGAAGACCATCCAGCGCCTGCGCCACCGGTTCGGACAGCTGCAAGGCATAGGGCGTGGGCACCATGCCCCCTTGGGTGCGCAGAAACAACCCATCACCCAGGCTGCTGCGCAAGCGTCCTAATGCGCTGCTAACGGACGGCTGGCTCATACCCAGAACACGGGCTACCGCCGACACATTCTGGTGGAGCAGCAAATGGTGAAAAACCACCAGCAGATTCAGATCAAGTTTGGTGATGTCCATAGTCACATGCGCTTAATTATTTGATTTTCAAATAATAATTATCGCTAATTATCAATTTACCAAATCACCGGTTCGCGGGATGATTCAGGTCAAGCCAGCATCAGGAGACTTCATGCAAGAGCATCCCATTCAATGGGAGCGTGCGGATACCAGCCGCATCCCCTTTTCCGTTTACACCAACCGCGATAACCACCAGAAAGAACTCGAGCGCTTTTTCTACCAAGCGCACTGGTCCTATGTTGGCCTAGAAGCCGAAATCCCTAAGCCCGGCGACTTCAAGCGCACGGTGATCGGGGAGCGCTCGGTCGTGTTGACGCGAAGCCTGGATGGGCAGATCCATGTGGTGGAAAACGTCTGTGCGCACCGGGGCATGGCGTTTTGCCGCGAGCGGCACGGCAACCAAAAAGAGCTGGTCTGCCCCTACCACCAGTGGAGTTACGCGCTGGACGGCAAGCTGCAAGGCGTGCCGTTTCGGCGCGGCGTGCGCCAGGACGGCGTGGTCAAGGGCGGCATGCCCGCTGACTTTGATCCCAAAGACCATGGCCTCAAAGCCTTGAAAGTCGCCAGCCGCGGGGGCGTGATCTTCGCGTCCTTCGATCATGAAGTGGAATCACTGGAAGACTTCATGGGGCCCACCATCCTGAAGTACTTCGACCGCCTGTTCAATGGCCGCAAGCTCACGCTGCTGGGCTACAACCGTCAGCGCATTCCGGGCAACTGGAAGCTCATGCAGGAAAACATCAAAGACCCCTACCATCCCGGCCTCTTGCACACCTGGTTTGTGACCTTTGGCCTCTGGCGGGCCGACAACAAATCGGAGTTGCGCATGGACAAGCACCACCGCCATGCGGCCATGATCTCCACACGCGGCACGGCCGGCCAAGCCAGCGGTGACACCGCGCAGGTGACGCAGGTAGGCAGCTTCAAGGAGAGCATGCAACTCAACGACCCGAGCTTTCTGGACATCGTGCCCGAGCCGTGGTGGGAAGGCCCCACCGCCGTGATGATGACGCTCTTTCCCAGTGTGATCTTCCAACAGCAGGTCAACAGCGTGTCCACCCGCCACATTCAGCCCGACGGGCATGGTGCGTTTGATTTTGTCTGGACGCATTTCGGCTTTGAAGACGACACGCCGGAGATGACGCAGCGCCGCCTGCGACAGGCCAATCTGTTCGGGCCCGCCGGCTTTGTGTCGGCTGATGACGGCGAGGTGATCGAGTTTTCGCAAACAGCCTTCGAGAGCAAACCGGGTCACCGCACGCTGGCCGAGCTCGGCGGGCGCGAGGTGGGCGAGACCGATCACATGGTCACCGAGACGCTCATCCGGGGCATGTACGCCTACTGGCGCCAAGTGATGGAGGCTTGATCATGGTCGATATGCCAACCTGGATGGCCTTGCAAACGCTGTATGCCGATTACGCCGCTGCGGTGGACAGCGGCCAGTGGGACTTGTGGCCCGAGTTCTTCACCGACCCCTGTGTGTACAAACTGGTGCCGCGCGAAAACCATGAGCGCGGCCTACCCCTGGCCACCTTGGCCTTCACCAGCCAAGGCATGCTGAAGGACCGGGTGTACGGCATCTCGCAAACCATCTACCACGACCCCTACTACCAACGCCATGTGGTGGGCGCAGCCATCGTGCGCCGGGTGGAGGACGGGCGCATCCACAGCGAGGCCAATTACGCGGTGTTTCGCACCAAGTACGACAAAGAAAGCACCGTCTTTAATGTCGGGCGCTACATCGACACCGTGGTGCCAACGCCAAACGGCCTGAAATTCGCCGAACGCCTGTGCGTGTACGACAGCGAGATGATTCCCAACTCCATCATTTACCCCATCTGACCATGAGCATCTGGACCGACGTAGCCGCCGAGGCCGATTTGTTTGAAGGCGCGGGCATCGCCGTGGCGCCGCAAGGGCAGGACATTGCCGTCTTCAAAATTGAAGAGGGCATCTTCGCCATCAACAACCTGTGCAGCCACGGCAACGCCCGATTGTGCGAAGGCTTCATGGAGGGCGCGCTGGTGGAATGCCCGTTCCACCAGGCCTTGTTCGATGTGCGCGACGGCACGGTGAGTTGCGGCCCGGCCACCGAGCCGGTCAAGTCCTGGCCGGTCAAGGTGGAGAACGGGCGGGTGTTTCTGGATTTGGGGGCGTGAAGCGACATCGGTCAGGCCGGGGCCAAGCCCGACCCGGCCGCATCAAGTCTGTTTTTTCGCGTACCAGCCTTGGGTGCGGTTGACCACGCGCACCACCAGCAACATCACCGGCACTTCAATCAACACACCCACCACCGTGGCCAGTGCCGCGCCGGAGTGAAAGCCGAACAGGCTGATGGCGGCGGCCACAGCCAATTCGAAGAAGTTCGATGCGCCGATCAGCGCGGACGGGCAAGCCACCGAATGCTTCTCCCCCAGCGCGCGGTTGAGCCAGTAGGCCAGCGCCGAATTGAAGAACACCTGAATCAGAATGGGGACAGCCAGCAAGGCAATCACCAGGGGCTGCTGGATGATGGCTTCACCTTGAAATGCAAACAGCAGTACCAAGGTGGCCAGCAAAGCGGAGATCGACCAAGGGCCGATTTTCTCCATCGCCGCGTCAAACGCTGCATGCCCCTTGGCCAGCAACACGCGGCGCAAGAGCTGCGCCAAGGCCACAGGAATGAGGATGTACAGCACCACCGACGTCACCAAGGTGGCCCAGGGCACCGTGATGGCCGAGATCCCCAGCAACAAACCCACGAGCGGCGCAAACGCAAACACCATGATGGTGTCGTTCAGCGCCACTTGCGAGAGCGTGAACAGCGGGTCGCCGTTGGTCAGACGGCTCCACACAAACACCATGGCGGTGCAAGGGGCGGCGGCCAGCAAAATCAGGCCCGCGATGTAGCTGTCGATCTGGTCAGGCGGCAACAAGGGTGCAAACCAATGGCGGATGAACAGCCAGCCCAGAAACGCCATGGAAAACGGCTTAACCAGCCAGTTCACGAACAGGGTGACACCAATGCCGCGCACATGCTGGCGGACTTCATGCAAAGCGCCAAAGTCCACCTTGATCAACATCGGAATGACCATGACCCAGATCAGCAGCCCCACCGGCAGGTTGACCTGGGCCACTTCCATGGCGCCGATGGCCTGAAAGACGTCGGGGAAAAATTGTCCCATTGCAATGCCAATGACGATGCACAAAGTCACCCAGACGGTGAGGTAACGCTCAAAAATATTCATGGTCAGTCCTTGGCCAAATCGCGGGCGGTTTCTTGGATCGCTAACTTGTCGAGTTTGTTGGCAGACAAGTTCACAAAAATTTCCAAACGTCGGCCAATCAGATGCAAGGTGTTTCTGAAGGCTTCGCGTTTTTTGTCGTCCCCGCCAGATGCCTCGGAGGGGTCGGCATAGCCCCAGTGGGCGGTTGCGGGTTGGCCGGGCCAGTAGGGGCAGACCTCGCCGGCGGCGTTGTCGCACACCGTGATCACCAAATCCATGTGCGGCGCATCCGGCTTGGCAAATTCATCCCAGCTTTTGCTGTGCAAACCAGTTGTCGCAATACCAGCTTTGGTCAAAGCTTCCAATGCCATGGGGTTGGGTTGTTGACCCTCTCGCGGGCTGCTCCCCGCAGAGTAAGCCTTGAAGCGGCCTTGGCCGACGTGGTTGAGCAAGGCTTCGGCCAGAATGCTGCGCGCCGAATTGTGGGTGCACAAAAACAAAACGTTCAAAGGCTTCAGGTCTGAAGTCATGGGGTTCTCTCCGTGTTCAACTTGAGGGGGGTGCATGATGTGGCGTGTCAGCAGGAAAAAGACAGCGCAGATGATTCCAAACAGTCCTGCGCACCTTGGCAGCAGTTCTGCGTGAGGTAGGCGAGCACGCCGTTCATTTGTTCAAACGCCACGCGGTAAATCAGATGACGGCCATTGCGTTCCTGGGTGATCAAGCCCGCGCCCATCAATTCTTTGAGGTGGAACGACAAGGTGGCGTTGGGATGGCCCAGGGTTTCGCTTAAAAGGCCAGGGCTTGCGCCTGCTTGACCAGCCAGCACCAGGCTACGGAACACTTGCAGGCGGCTGGGCTGTGCCAACGCACCCAATGCTTTGACAACTTGTTTTTCTTCCATATTTCCATAGTAATGGAAATATATGACCGAATTGTGAAGGCGAATGGCCCACGTCCGCCCCAAACCCCGTCACTTGGCCATGTCCGGCAATTCAGTGCGCGCGCTCCAGCGCAAAGTCAATGAAGCCGCGTTCCACCGAGGTGGAAACGAGGCGCACATGCACCTGTTCGCCCACCCGCAGCGCCGACATATTGCCCATCAAGCGCCCTTCTGCCGGCGGATTGAAAATGCGCACCCACACACCTTTGTCGGTGTTGCCGGTCACGACCCCGTTGAAACTTTGCCCGATGCGTGAATGCAAAAGCAAGGCCGCCTCCGATTTACGGACCTGACGCTCCACTTTTTGCGCAGCGTCCTCCTGTTCGGTGCAATGCAGGGCCAAAGCCTTGAGCTCAGCGGTGCTGTAGGGCATCTTGACGCCCGCGAGCGCCGCCTTGACGAGCCGCAGCGTGATCAAGTCGGGGTAGCGGCGGTTGGGCGCGGTGGAGTGCATGTAGTCGCGCACCGCCAGTCCAAAGTGGCCGGTCGGCTCGTCCTGAGTGCCTTCCACCACATATTCGCCCGAGCCCATCAGCTTGACGATGACCAGCGACAGATCCGGAAATCGCAGCGGGTCAGCCTGATGCTGCTGCGCCAAAAAAGCTTCCAGCGCCTGGCCATCGGGCTGGTTGGGCAAGGTCACACCATAGGCGCTGGCCACTTGCATGATGCGCAACCAACGCTCGGGCGAGCGCACCACGCGGCGCAAAGAGGCCACGCCTTTGGACTTTAAGAACCGTGCCGTACAGCCGTTGGTGGCGATCATGAACTCTTCAATCAGCTGGCGCCCGCGGTTTTGGGGCTGCTGCTGGATGTCCGTCATTTTTTCGCCGTCGAACGTCGCACGGGGCTGAAAGGTTTCAAACTCCAGAGAGCCCTGCGCGCGTCGCAAGACCCGCAGCTTTTGGGCCAGTGCATCTTGCATCTGCAATTGCTGATCCATGCCCTCCACGCGACGTGCCACCAGGGGCAGATCAGCCTCACCTTCAATCCAGGCCGAGATGGCGTCGTAAGCGAGCTGGGCTTTGTTGCGGACAACGGCACGGTAGAGGGTCGAGTCGACCATCACGCCTTGGTCATTGAAATCCATCTGACTGACGATGGCGAGTCGATCCTCGTTCTCGTTGAGCGAGGTCAGGTCGGTGCACAAGCGGTTAGGCAGCATGGGAAACACCCGCGCCGAGGTGTAGACCGAGGTGGTGTTGTGCCGCGCATGGGCGTCAATGGCCGAACCCTGTTTGACCAGCGCGTCCACATCCGCAATGGCCACAAAAATGCGCATCCCGCCATTGGGCAATCGCTCACAAGCGGTCAGTTGATCCAGGTCGCGCGAGTCGTCGTTGTCCAGCGAGCACCATGGCAGCGCGGTGAGGTCGCGTACCTGGTCTTGCGGGTCCGCCGTGGCGGCTTGCAGTTGATCGACCTCATGCAGCACGGCCGCAGGAAACTCAGGCTCCAGTCCACGGCTGAACATGGCCCAAGTGGCGATGGTCGCCAAACTGCTGCGTTGGTTGGAGAGTTCATGCCGCATAAAAGACCTCTAAATAGAAGTGCCCATTGTGCGCCCGTTGTGGCGGGTAAAACCCCGGAGAAATCAACAGATCCATCAGGGCTCAATGCCCGCGTCAGACCTTTGGCTTTTTTAGCGATTGCTTCCAGGCCTTGATGCTGTGCGCCACATCGGCAGGTTGCCGCAAAAGCTGCACACCCGCAGGCAG
>CANGMW010000134.1 GCA_947454695.1 Comamonadaceae bacterium
ACCACCACGGGCTCGTGTTCGAGCAGGATGCCAAAACGCTCGTACACACTGGTCTGAATGGCGCGCGCCAGGGTCATGACTTCGCCGCCGGTGGCCGCGGTCTCGCCCCGGCCGCGGTTGACCAGCACCAGGGCCTGTTTTTCATACACGCCAGCCTGGCCGATGGTCTTGCCTTTCCAGCCACAGGCATCAATCAGCCAGCCCGCCGCCAGTTTGATGCGGCCGTCGTCAAGCTGGTAGTGCACGATTTTGGGTTCGCGCGCAATGATGTCGGCGCATTGCTCGGGCGAGACGGTGGGGTTTTTGAAAAAGCTGCCGGCATTGCCAATGACCGCCGGGTCGGGCAATTTGGCACGGCGAATCTGGCAAACCCAGTCAAAAATTTGCTGCGCGCCGGGCTCGCTCACCCCTGACTCGGCCATTTTTTTCTCCAGATCGGCGTAACCCAGCACCGGCTTCCAGGGCTTGGGCAAGCGAAAGCGCACCCGGGTGATGAGCGCGCGACCCGCCAGTCCCAAACCACCGCTGTGTTTGAAGACCGAGTCGCGGTAGGCAAACCCGCACTGGGCGGCGTCCAGGGTGAAAGACTGGCCGGTGTGCAAATCGATGGCGTCCAGCGATTCAAACCGGTCCTGCAACTCCACGCCGTAAGCGCCGATGTTTTGCACGGGCGAGGCGCCCACGCTGCCGGGAATCATGGCCAGGTTTTCCAGCCCCGGCCAGCCCTGTTCCAGTGTCCAGGCCACGGTCTCGTGCCAGTTTTCCCCGGCCCCGACCTCCACGACCCAGGCGCGCGGCAGGTCTTGCACCAGACGCCGGCCCATGATTTCCACCTTGAGCACCACGGGTTTGACGTCGCCGGTGAGCACAATGTTGCTGCCCCCGCCCAGCACAAATTTGGGCTGCTGCGCGAGTTGCGGGTCGGCCAGCACCGCCTGCACATCGGCCTCATCGCTCACCCGCACCAGGGTTTGGGCGCGGGCCACGATGTGGAAGGTGTTCAGGGGCTGGAGTTGGACGTTGTTCTGGACTAACATGCGGTGTGTGATTACGGTTGAGATTGTCTCACCACCCCCAGCCTTACGAGAAACAGTGCCATGCCTTCATTTGATACGGTTTGCGAAGCCGACCTGGTAGAAGTTAAAAACGCGGTGGAAAACACCGTCAAAGAGATCAGCACCCGCTTTGATTTCAAAGGGACGGCTGCGGCCATCGAGATCAAGGACAAAGAAATCACCCTGATCGGGGACGCCGATTTTCAGCTCACCCAGATTCAGGATGTCTTGCGCAACAAGCTGACCAAACGCAATGTGGATGTGCGCTTTCTGGACATTGGCGACCCGCAAAAAATCGGCGGCGACAAGGTCAAGCAGGTCATCAAAGTGCGTAACGGCATCGAGAGTGAGCTGGCCAAAAAAATCCAGCGACTCATCAAAGACAGCAAGATCAAAGTGCAGGCCGCCATTCAGGGAGACGCCGTGCGTGTGAGCGGCACCAAGCGCGATGACTTGCAAGCGGCCATGGCCTTGATTCGCAAGGACGTCACCGATGTGCCGCTGAGCTTTAACAATTTCCGCGACTGACAGGTCCACGTGTTCTTCAAGAACGACAACGACTACCAGCACCTGCTCAGCCAATGGTCCAATTTGGAAGCGGGTCTGGGTATCTTGTTGCTGCGTCCGCAGTCGGCGCATGAGTTTGCGCAGCGCATCCCGCAGTACGACCGGTGGCTGCAAGCCTTGTTAGACAAGGACACGGACGTTGGCTTGTATTTGTTGTTTCAGCTGGCCACCAATTCCACGGTGGGCTACAGCGCCTCCCACGCCCTCATCTGCAGCGCCCTGTGCCATTTGATTGCCAAGGCGATTGACTTGGAGCCTTATGAACGCGACAGATTGGTTCGTGCCGCGCTCACCATGAACGTGGCCATGACGGCCTTGCAAGACCAGCTCGCAGTTCAAACCGAAAAACTCAACCGCGAACAACAAGCGGCAGTGGCAGCCCACCCTGCGCAGGGGCGCGAGCTCTTGATCCAATTAGGGATTCAGGATCAGTTGTGGCTGGACGTGGTGGCTGGCCACCATGACAAAAAAATCATCGAGCAGCCCTTGGACACCCTGCCCGCCGTGCAGCGGCTGGTGCGCATTTTGCATTTGGTGGACCGCTACGCCGCCATGATTTCACCGCGCAAATCGCGCAATGGGCGCAGCAGCATGGATTCGGCTCGCCAGATTCTGCAGACTGAGGCTGTACCGGACGCAGAGGTCGGGCCGGCCTTGATCCGCACGGTCGGTTTATGCCCGCCGGGCACCTATGTGCGCTTAGATGACAACGCGATTGCGGTGGTGGTCCGTCGCAGCCCCGAAGTGAACCAACCGTTTGTGGCCATCGTCACCACTACCCGGGAAGAGCCGCTGCCGCAGCCGATCCTGCACAGGACCGTGACGGGCTTACCGGCCATCCAAGCCGCACTGCCCGCGGGTCAGGTCAAGCTGCGTCTGAACCATCTGCACATCCTGCATATGGGTGCGCAAGTCCGTGCCGGCTGAGCTCAAGCGGTCTTTTTACTTCCCAGTTTCGACTCAGTGCCCCGCACCAGCCGTCCGATGTTCTCGGCATGGCGATAAATCAGCAAGAGACTCATCAGGCAGATGGCCATCAGCACCGGGGCTTCGAGCGACCAGGCCAGGCCGTCGCCAAACATGTAGTAGACCGGCGCAAACACCGCCGCCACGATGGACGCCAGCGACACATAGCGAAAGAAGTAGGCAATCAGCGCAAAGCTCAGCATCGTGGCCAGCCCCAGCATCCAGTTCAGCCCGATGATCACCCCCAACGCAGTGGCCACCCCCTTGCCGCCCTGAAAGCGGAAATAAAGCGGGTACAGGTGCCCCAGGAAAGCCCCCAATGCGACCATTCCCACCGTGCCCTCGGCCAAGCCGTAGGCGGGCCCGTAGACGCTCACCAGCATGACGGGCAGCCAGCCTTTGGCCGCATCGAGCAGCAAGGTCACGATGGCGGCTGCTTTGGAGCCCGAGCGCAGCACATTGGTGGCGCCCGGATTTTTGCTGCCGTAAGTGCGCGGGTCGCTCAAGCCCATCAGGCGACTGACGATGACGGCAAAGGACAGCGAGCCAATCAGGTATGCCGCCAGCGCGGCCAGTTCGGGATAAATCACTTGCAAGCTATTCACAACAAACTCCTTGGAACACAGGGCTATTCTGCCAGCGCGCAGTTCACGCGGGTGGCTTGCAGCAGCGACACGCAGACCTGCGGGTCAATGCCCACCAGATAGCCGCGCCGCCCGCCGTTGATCAGGATGCGCGGCAGGGTGAGGATGCTCTCTTCGATGTACACCGGCATGTCGCGTCGCGTGCCAAAGGGCGATGTGCCGCCCACCAGGTAGCCGCTGTGCCGGTTGGCCACTTCAGGCTGGCAGGGCTGCACCGACTTGGCGCCGATCTGGCGCGCCAGGTTCTTGGTCGACACCTTGCGGTTGCCGTGCATCAGCACCACCAAAGGCTTGGCGTCCTGGTCTTGCATGATGAGGGTCTTGACCACATGAAATGGGTCCCAACCCAGCACCGACGCGCTGTGCAGCGCACCGCCATGCTCCAGATACTCGTAGGGGTGCTCGGTAAATTCAATCCGGTGGGCCCGCAGCATCTGGGTGGCCGGGGTCTCGGAAACATGCTCTTTTTTTGACATAGCGCGATTGTCCACGCAAGCGCGCGTGTATAAACACAGCTTCTTCATGAATCCCCCCATGCGCTCAACCGCGCATCTCACAAGGAACAACACCCATGGGCGCGCAGTGGAAAGCAAAAGGCAAAGATTTGGTGGCCAATGCCAAGGGCAAACTGTTTGGCAAACTGGCCAAAGAGATCATGGTGGCGGCACGCAGTGGCGCCGACCCGACCCAAAACGCCCGCCTGCGGCTGGTGGTGGAGCAGGCCCGCAAGGTCTCCATGCCCAAAGATACGCTGGAGCGCGCGATCAAAAAAGGCGCGGGCCTGACCGATGAGCCGGTGCAGTTCGAACGTGTGCTCTATGAAGGCTTTGCGCCGCATCAAGTGGCCGTCATGGTGGAGTGCCTGACCGACAACGTCAAACGCACCGCGCCGGAAATGCGCGTGCTGTTTCGCAAAGGCCAGCTGGGCACCTCGGGCTCGGTGGCCTGGGACTTTGACTACCTGGGCTTCATCGAAGCCACACCGCAAAACCCCGATGCCGACGCTGACACCGCCGCCATCGAAGCCGGTGCGCAGGACCTGGAGGCCGGTGAAGACGAGGGCAACACCCTGTTTTTGACCGCCCCCGCCGACCTGGACCTGGTGGCCCGCGCCTTGCCCGCGCATGGCTTCACCGTGCTGTCCATGAAGCTGGGCTACAAACCCAAGAACCCGATCAACCCGGCCGACCTGAGCCCCGAGGCACTGGAAGAGGTGGAAGCTTTCCTGGCAGCCATCGAGGCCAATGATGATGTGCAAGAAATCTATGTCGGCCTGTCGGGCTGATTGAGACGCGCATTGAGCTCCATGCCCGCCGAACACGACACCGCCGCCCTGCACCACAGCGTGTTTGAGGACGCGCTGGCGCTGCTCAGCGGCACCGCGCTCATTGCCTTGTCAGTCACGCTGTTCCAGCAGGCGCAGTTGCTCAGCGGTGGCACCGCCGGCATCGCCTTTCTCTTGCACTACGCCACCGGTTGGAAATTCGGCGCGGTGTTTTTTGTGCTCAACCTGCCGTTTTATGCGCTGGCCTGGCGCCGCATGGAGCGGGCGTTCTTGGTCAAGACCATGGTGGCGGTGGCACTCGTCTCCGTCTTGAGCGAACTCACACCGCAGTTCATCCGCTTTGAGTTTGTGCAGCCGCTGTACGCCGCCTTGGTGGGCGGTGTGATGCTCGGTGTGGGCTTTCTGATTTTGTTTCGCCACCGTGCCAGCCTGGGCGGCGTGGGCATTTTGGCGTTTTACCTGCAAGAAACCCGCGGTTGGCGCGCCGGCCATGTGCAAATGGCGGTGGACGCGCTCATCCTGATGCTGGCCTTGTGGAGCAGCTCGCTGGAAAAGGTGGTGCTCTCGGTGGCGGCAGCCGTGGTGCTCAACCTCACCTTGTCGATCAACCACCGCGCCGGGCGCTACATCGCGACCTGAAGGCCGCAGCGCACACCGGCGCAGGTCTCAGATGGCCGGGTCGGTCATCTCGCGGCGGATGTCGTCAAACGTCTTGAGCAGTTCCGGCGACAAAGTGGTGCCCCAAGCGGCCACATCCTCATCGAGCTGTGCCAGCGAGGTGGCGCCGATGATGGTGCTGGCCACTTGCCATTTGGTATAGCAAAACGCCAGCGCCATTTGCGAGGGCGTCATGCCGTTGTCGCGCGCAAGTTGGTTGTACCGGCGCGCGGCCTCCAGTGCCGCCGGGCGACCCCAGCGCTGCTTTCGCACCGATTCGTACTTGGCAATGCGCCCCTGCGCGGGCGCGTCCGGGCCGGTGAGGCCACTGGCGTCGTATTTGCCGGTGAGCAAACCAAAAGCCAACGGGGAGTACGCCAACAGCGACACGCCCAGGCGGTGCATGGTCTCATCCAAGCCGTTTTCCAAAGAGCGGTTGACCAGACAGTACGGGTTTTGCACGGTGGTCACACGCGGCAGGCCATGCTGCTCGGCCAAGCGCACAAACTCGTGCACGCCATAAGGCGTTTCGTTGGACAGACCAATCGCACGCACTTTGCCGGCCTTGACCAAACGGCCCAGCGCTTCGAGCTGGGTATGGATGCTGGTGAGCGCGGGGTTGTCTTTGCTCGGGTCAAAGTAGGTCATGCCAAACATGGGCACATGACGCACCGGCCAATGGATTTGATACAGGTCGATGACGTCGGTTTTGAGGCGCTTCAAGCTGCCCTCACACGCGGACTCAATGTCAGCGGCGGTGAGGTCGGCGCTGCCGCCGCGCACCCAAGGCATGCCGCGTGACGGGCCGGCCACCTTGGTGGCCACCACCATCTTGGCGCGGGCACCGGGGTTCTTGGCAAACCAGTTGCCGATGATGGTTTCGGTCAGGTTAAAGGTCTCGGCCTTGGGCGGCACCGCGTACATCTCGGCGGTGTCCAGAAAGTTGATGCCATGCGCGAGTGAGCGCGAGAGGATGGCATGTGAGTCGGCCTCGTTCACTTGCTCGCCAAAGGTCATGGTGCCCAGGCAAATAGGGGTGACGTGCAAATCGCTACGGCCAAGTTGAATGGTTTTCATGAGATCAGTGGGGTCGAAGGTTGAAAGCAAGCGCGAGTTTAGCGGGGGGCGGCCTAGTCTGCTTGTCGCGCCCGCGCCTCTTCCTGCAAGCGCAACACGCGCCGCTGGACTTTGCCGGTGGTGGTCATGGGCAGGGCGTCCACAAACTCAATCTCTTTGGGGTACTCATAGGGCGCGAGCTTGCCCTTCACATGCTGCTGCAACTCGGCCACCAGCTGCGCGTCCCACACGGCGGCCTGGGCCTGGGCACGCTGGGCCAGCGCCTGCGCCGTGAGCACCACATAGGCCTTGACCAGCGCACCACGCTCACGGTCAGGCTTGGGCACCACGGCTGCATTGGCCACGCTGGCGTGTTTGACCAGGCAGTTCTCGATCTCGCCCGGGCCGATGCGGTAGCCCGCGGCCTTAAAGACATCATCAGTGCGGCCCTGGTACCAGAGGTAGCCCTGCGCGTCGCGCACGGCCAGATCACCGGTGCGGCACCAGTCGCCGGTGAATTTCTCGCGGGTGGCTTTGTCGTTTTTCCAGTAACCCAAAAAGAAAATCGGGTCGGGGTCGCCATGCACATCCAAGCGGTTGAGCGCCACATCGCCCGGCACCCCCACCGGGCATTCACGCCCCTGCTCATCAATCACCGCCACCCGGTGACCCGGATAGCCCTTGCCCATGCTGCCCGGCCGCGCAGGCCAGCCCACACCGCCGTCGCCGGGCCGCCCCAAGGCGACGGACACCCCCTCGGGGGGCAGCGAGGACACGCCAGTGCCGAGCGTGGGGGCCACACCACCGCCGAATTGCATCGCGCAATTGCCCACGATGTAGTTGATCTCGGTCTGGCCGAACATTTCATTGACCGTCACGCCCAACTCCTGCTGGCAATAGGCAAACACCGCGTCGC
>CANGMW010000135.1 GCA_947454695.1 Comamonadaceae bacterium
CGTGCCGTCAAACGCGTTTTGCAGCAACTGACGGATCGCCTGCTTTTCCAAAGGCCGGGGGTTGGGGTACTGGTTTTGCATCGCGATGTCGCAGGCTTTGTCCAGATCGCCCTCACGCATCCCAATGTCTTTGAGCGCCACGGGTGCGCCGTTGTCGCGCGCCAGATCAAACACCGCTTGCGCCGCTGAAGCGCCACCGAGCGCGCGTTGGATGCGCGCCATGGCAGCCGGGGCCTGCGCCGCGTTGTAGGCCAAGGCATGCGGCAAGACGATGGTGTGCGTCTCGGCATGCGGCAGGTTAAAGCTGCCGCCCAGGGTGTGGCACAGCTTGTGGTGCAAGGCCATGCCCACATGCCCGAGCACACTGCCGCACAACCAGGCGCCGTACAGCGCGTCGGCACGGGCTGACACATCGCCGGCATGCTGGCGGATTTTGGGCAGGGCAAGTCCCAACGCACGGATGCCCTCTTCGGCCATCAGGTCCATGACCGGGTTGCCGTCCACCGCGTACAGGCCCTCGGCCGCATGGGCAATGGCGTTGATGCCGCTGGTCACGCTCAAACCCACGGGCAGGCTGAGCGTGAGCTCGGGGTCATAAATCACGCTGCGCGGCAGCACGCGCAGGTCGCGCCCGGTTTTTTTCAGACCCGCTTCGGTGATGCCGTAGATCGGTGTCATCTCCGAGCCGGCATAGGTGGTGGGAATGGCGACGATGGGCAAGCCGCTGTCCAGCGCAATCGCTTTGCCCAAGCCCGTGGTAGAGCCCCCGCCGATGGCCACGGCGCAATCGGCACCCAACTGACTGGCCACCACGCGTGCCTCGCGGGCGGTTTCGATCGGCACATGCATGACGGCCCGGTCAAACACACCGACGGCACGCGCACCCAGCAAGTCCATCACCCTATCGGCCGATGCCCGCTGTTCGGGCGTGCACAGCACCAGCGCTTTTTTCGCGCCCAGTGCGTCAATCTCTTTGGCCAGTTGCGAGAGGGCCCCGGCACCAAACACCACGCGTGAAGGTTGGGCGGTATAGACAAAATTTTTCACAACACAGTTCCTATCAAAACCACACAGAACACCCACTCAGACCCTGCTTGGCGCATCGCATCGAGGGCACGCATGCAAACTCACTTGGACGATGGCAACTGGTCCGACAAGCCGGCGCTGCGCTCCACCGCCTTGATGATGGCGGCGTAATCGTCCGCGCCATCGCCCTGCGCCAGCGCCGCGTGCATGAGCTGATGGGTTAGCGCGGTTTGTGCCAGCGGCACCTGATGCTGGGCGGCGGCGTCCAGAATTAAGCCAAGGTCCTTGATCATCTGCGCCACGGTGAAGGTGGGCGTGAAATCGCGTTGCGACAGCTGGGCCGATTTGGCCTTGACGATGGGCGAAGCCACAGCGCTGGCGCACAGCACCTGCCACATGTCCTGCCAGTCCAGTCCGCCTTTGCGGCCCAGCGTGAGCGCCTCGGACAGCATGGCGCTGGTCTGCGCGATCATGAGGTTGACCACCAGCTTCATCAAACGCGCCTGCTCGCCCTCGCCCAGGTAAAACTGGTTGGGCCCCAAAGCCGTCAGCAAAGGTTGGACGGCTTCATAGCGCGCCCGCGGCCCGGAGGCCATGACGGTGAGTTGCGCCGCCTCGGCCATCTTGTTGTTGCCCGACACGGTGGTGCGCAAGTAGGCCACGCCTGCGGCGTCAAGCGTCTGCGCGGCCTGTGCCGAAGCCTGCATGGACACCGTGCTGGTGTCCACATAGACCGTGCCGGGCTTGGCGTGCTGCGCCACCTGTGCGGCCACAGCCAGCAGCGCATCGTCATGCGGTAGGGAAGAGAACACGAACGACGCTTGCGAGATGGCCAGCGGCACGTCTGGCACCACGCTGAGCCCCTGCGCTGCGGCCAGCGCCAAGCGCGCGGGATCGGTGTCGCTCACCGTCACGCGGTGGCCGGCGGCTTGCAGGTGCGTGGCCATGGGCAAGCCCATCTTGCCCATGCCGATAAAGTGAAGATGAGCGCTCATTGGGCTTTCAGGTTGGCAGCTTTGACGATGCGAGCGGCCGTGGCCATCTCGATCTTGATGTAGGTGTTGAAGGCATCCGGGCTCATGGTGAAGGGGTCGGCCCCCAGCTTGGCCATGCGCTCTTTGAGTTCAGCCGAGCCCAGGGCCTTGACCGCTTCATCGTGCAGTTTCTTCACCACCGCAGGCGGTGTGGCGCTGGGCACCAGCATGCCCACCCACAGCGTGTAGTCGGAGTCGGGCAAGCCGGCCTCGATGCTGGTGGGCACTTGCGGCAGGGTGGAGGCGCGGTTTTTGGTGCTGACCGACAAGGCCTGCAACTTGCCGTCGCGGATCAGCGGCAGCGCGGCGGCCAGCGGCGCGAAGAACCAGTCGTTGGCGCCGCCAATCACATTGGTCATGGCATCGGGCGTGCCTTTGTAGGGCACATGCAGGGCATTGAGTCCGGCTTGCAGACGGAAAATTTCTGCATTGAGGTGCGTGCCGCTGCCCATACCCGCCGAGGCGTAGTTGAATTTATCCGGGTTGGCTTTCACCGCATTGATGAGATCGGCCTGGGTTTTCCAGCCCTTGGCCGGGTTGACCACCAGCACATTGGGAATCGCCGCCAGCGTGGTGACGCCGGCAAAGTCCTTCAGCGTGTCATAGCCCAAATTGGGGTAGAGCGAGGGGTTGAGTGCATGGCCCGATGAAGGGATGAACACGGTGTAGCCATCGGGCTCGCTCTTGGCCACTGCGGTGGCGGCAATGGTGCCGCCGGCACCCAGCCGGTTGTCGATCACGATGGTCTGCCCCATGCTCTTGCTCATAGCGTCGGCCACGGTGCGCGCCACGATGTCGGTGGCGCTGCCGGCCTGAAAAGGCACGACGAACTTGATCGGCTTGTTGGGGTAGCCCTGGGCCAGCGCCAGCGGGCCGGTGAGCCCCAGCGTCAGGCTCAGCAACCAGGGTTTAGTCAATGCTCGGATCCATCGTGTCATGTCTTGTCTCCTCGTTATGTTTCGAATAGCCGGTGACTGATCTCGCGGCCGCTTTAGCGCAGCCCCATGGCCTGTGTGATTTTCTGCCCGGACGCTTGCAAGCGACTGAGCAGCGGCGGCACATCCACCTCCAGCAAACGGCCTTCGCGTTTTTTCCAGCGCCCGGCCACCATCACGCTGTCGATATTGGCCAGCGAGGTCTGCATCACCACCGTGCTCACCGGGTCGTGCACCGGCTGCATATTGAGCGCGTCGGCGCGGATGAGCACCAAGTCGGCCTGCTTGCCCACCGCCAGCGTGCCGATGCGGTCGAGCTGGCCGAGCATGCGCGCACCCTCCACCGTGACCCAGGACAGCGCCTCGCGGGTGGTGATGGTGGAGGTGGGCGGCATGCTGCCGTGCGCCTCGCGGTAGGCCACGTTGTCCAGACTGCGCTGCACGCCCAGGGCCACCCGCGCCTGGGTGAGCATGTCGCCGCTGAGCACGCTCTCCAGATCCACGCCCAGCGAGGGCGCGCGCTTTAAATCACGCAGCCGGCCGGTGATGGGGTGACCGTGGCCTTGCGTCATTTCGTTTTCGGCTGCGGCGGAAAAGCTCATGCCCAGATCGCAAAACCGCTTCAGTTGCGTATCACTCAGCGCATGGCCGTGCACGATGTTCACTTGCGGCCCGAGCAGGCCGGCGGCTTCCAGCTGTTCCCAGCCATCGGGCGTGCGCGCCGGGCCACCGCCCTGGTGCAGCGAGGCAATCAGGCCTAAGTCTTTGGCCATTTGGAAGTCATGCAGCGCCACATCCAGCGTCGAGTAGTGCGGCCCCAGCACCGCCGCGTGAATGCTCAGCAGCGGCTGGCCCTGATGCGCCTTGAGCAGGCGCTGCACTTCGGCGCGCGGGTGCGGCACTTCCCAGAACGGGCGCTCGCCCGGCTTGGGGTCGGGCTTGGGTGTGCCGTGGAAGAACGCGGCACGCAGGCCGCTTTGGAGCAGACCGTCGATCGCGGCGTCGTTGTGCGCGGGTGTGGGGTTGTTGTGGCACCAGTCCACCAGCGTGGTGGTACCGCAGTTGAGTTGGTTGAGCGCACCCACCCGCGTGGCGATGTGCAAGTCGTCGGGCGTGAACACCGTGGCCAGACCGGCATGCATCTTCTGGAAATACTCCAGCAGCGTCCAGTTGGCAGCCAGTCCGCGCAAGGCGGTCTGCCAGGTGTGCATGTGCGCGTTGACGAGCCCGGGAATGAGGATGCAGCCGCTCGCGTCCACCGTCTGCACATCCGCGCCCACCTCGATGTTCGGCGCGATGTCGGCAATGGTGTCGCCGCTCACCAGCAAATCGCCCTGCGCCAGATCGCCCTGCGCATCCATCGTGAGGATGGTGGCGCCACGGATAAGGGTGAGGCGCGTGCTGGCCATGGCTCAGCTCTCCAGACCGTCGCTGATTTTCAGGTTGAGCGGCTGGATCTCCAAGCCGGCGTCCTTGGCCGTCTCTTGCAACAGGATGGAAAAGTCCACGTTGTCGTGGCCGTGGCCGACCATGCGCGCAATCGACTCGCGCGTGGCAGCGGCCGCCGGCATCGGGACACCATGCGCTTTGGCGGCGGCCATGCCGAGGTCCATGTCCTTGAGCAAAAGCTTGGGCGTGAAGGTGACGTGTTCGAAATCCAGATTGCTCAGCACCGGCGTTTTGTAGCGGGTGTACATGGAGCCCAGCACCGAATCGTTGATGCTTTCCAGAAACACGTTGCGCGGAATACCGGCCTTCTCGGCGAGCACGGTGATCTCGCACAGGTTCTGAATGATCACGCCGAACATGGTGTTGTGCGCGATCTTCCACACGCGCGCCAGTTCACCCTCGCCCACCCACATCACCTTGCGGGCCATGGCTTGCAAATAGGGCTCGACCTGGTCGTACAGCGCCTTGGGGCCGGAGGACACGGTGAGCAGCTTGCCCGCCTTGGCCACCTTGGCATTGCCCGACACCGGCGTGCACAGGTAGGCCACGCCCAGCGTTTCGAGCTGCTGGCGAATCTCGGCCGAGCCTTCTTGCGAGATGGAGGAGCTGTCCACCACCACGCGCGGCAGCGTCTTGCCGGTAACCAGACCGCCTTCGCCAAACAGCACTTCTTTGAGGTCGTCGGTGGTGGACACCATGGTGAAGACCACTTCGCAAGCGGCCAGGTCCAGCTTGGTGGCCACCAGCTGCGCACCGTACTCGACCAGCGGCTCGGCCTTGCTGCGGGTGCGGTTCCACACGCTCACGCCGTGGCCGGCTTTGAGCAGGCGCTTGACCATGGCTTCGCCCATGCGTCCCAGGCCAATCCAGCCAATCTTGTTGCTCATGCTGTCTCCTTGTGTCGTATTCAAAGGGGTGAATGGTGCTGCGCGCATTGTGCGGGCATTGGGGACAAAGTGTGCGTCAGACCCAAGGGGGATTCAAGCCGGCCCGCCGGAAATCAGTTTTTCACTGCCTGCGAATAATCGGCACAATCCGGGTATGGAAGACCTCAACACCTGGGGCCAGTGGCTGCGCACCGGCCTGGAGCTCGCCGCCACCGTGGCCTTTGCCCTCTCGGGCGTGATGATTGCCGCGCGCAGCCGGCTCGACGCGGTCGGGCTGGTGGTGGTGGCGTTTGTGGCGGCCTTTGGCGGGGGCACGCTGCGCGACCTGCTGCTGGACGTGCGGCCCTTCTTCTGGGTGAAAAACGCCGTGTTTGTGTGGGGCATTCTGGCCCTGTGTGTGGTGGCCATGCTCTTCATGCGCCAGCGCCACTTTGCGCCCACCGAGCGGGTGATCCAGCTGCCCGATGCGCTGGGTCTGGGCCTGTTCACCGCCGTGGGCGTGGACCTGGCCCTGCGTCAGGGTCTGCCCAATGTGGTGGCGGTGCTCATGGGCATCGTCACCGCGGTGTTTGGCGGGGTGCTGCGCGACATCGTCTGCAATGAAATCCCCACCGCCTTTCGGGACCACCGCCCCTACGCGGTGTGTGCCTTCATCGGCGGCTGGGTGTTTTTGGGACTACTCGCTGTGAACGCGCCCGACTGGATCGCCTTGGTCGCCTCGGTCCTTGTCACGGCGGGTTTGCGCCTGCTGGCCCTGTGGCGCAACTGGCGACTGCCCGCCTGGCAGGTCTGAAAAAACTGAGCCTCACCAAGTCGTGCCAAGCGGGCGCTCAAGCCAGAAGCTTGCTTAAACTTTGCCCACGCGGTTGCTGAGCACGCCGATGCGCTCGATGTCGATCTCAATCAGGTCGCCCTCGCGCATCCACACGGGCGGCGTGCGCGCATAGCCCACGCCGGCGGGTGTGCCCATGACGATCACATCGCCCGGCTCCAGCGTCATGCACTGCGACATCAGCTCGATGGTGTGGGCCACGCCAAACACCATGTCTGAGGTGGTGGCGCTTTGCATCACCTGCCCGTTCAGGCGTGACTCGATGTGCAGCCCGGTGCAGCCCGGAGGCAGTTCATCGGCGGTCACCAGCCAGGGGCCGAAGCCGCCGGTCTGGTCAAAGTTTTTGCCCACCGTCCACTGCGTGGTCTTGCGCTGGTAGTCGCGGAAGGTCGCGTCGTTGAAGCACCCATACGCAAACACTGATTCCAGCGCCTGCGCCTGCGACACGTTGCGGGTGGTCTTGCCGATCACCAAGGCCAGCTCGGCTTCGTAATCGAGCGAGGTGGAGATCGGCGGGATCGGAATCGCCGCGCCGTGGGCGGCCAGCGAGGAGGGGCCACGCATGAAGATCGCCGGGTAGTCGGCAATCTTGTTGCCACCTTCCTTGGCATGGTCGTGGTAGTTCACGCCCAGACAAATGATCTTGCTGGGACGCGGCACGCAAGGCAGCAAGGCCACTTGCGACAGCGGCGTGCCGGTCTGCGTGGCCGCACGCTGCGCCACTTGGGCCAGCAGGCCCGGTTGGTTGCAGGACAGTTCGGCAAAGTCGTTGATGGCAGCAGGCGCGTCGTCCAGACACAGCTGCATGTCCACCACGCGTCCATCGGGGAAGGTGCCCAGCAACACGCCGTAGCGCACGCGGTTGTCAAATCGGTAGCTGATGAGTTTCATGGGGGGGTCGATCGGGTTGTGGGTGAATGAAGCTTCAAACG